>CAYYLN010000035.1:0-9804 GCA_964472615.1 uncultured Methanosarcinales archaeon | reverse complement strand
TCTCTGAGCCCTTCGACAATGGACTGCATTGCTTCTGCAGCCGTGTTCTGCACCAACAATGACTGTTTCGCTTTCACACATACCACCCCTATCGTCGATTATCTGCTGGCTGGCTTTTTGACGCCGCCAACCATCAACACCTTCTCCTTCCCATCGGAAATGACGGTGACTGCTCCCTCATCCTCAAGCTCCTCAAGGAAACGGTAAAAACTGCTCTTGCTGGCAAGACCCTGCTCTTCGACGACTATCTCGCGAAGTTGCAAGGCAGAAATCTTGCTGTATCTCGTGATCATGTTCATGATGATCCCTTTGAGGTATTCCTTCGAATTCCTCGTGATGCGCTGCACGATTTTGTCCCTGAGCGCCGGCAGTCTCGACGGAGGAGCGACATGCGGCAGCGCCGACCTGCGGTCTGCTGGTCCTTCTACGAAGGGCAAGGCTGCTTCCTGGCGCACAGGAACTGCTTTTGTACGTTCCAAATGGGTCAGTGTATCCTCTGTTTTTCTCACCCGTTCAAGAATATCGTCGAAATCATAATATGCATCAATAATACGCTTTATCGTCTCAGGATCTTTCGGAATAGAATGCATTTCAGATTGTAATCGTTCGATCAACTGTTTGTGACGCGTGAGTTCTTGTTCATAATCGTCAAGGTCGTGCTGCTGCATCTCGACCAGCTGCTGTTGCTGCGCAAGCTGTTGTTGCAAGTACTGGATCCACTGGTAGAGCGCGCCCGTATCTTGTCGCACGCGGGCAAAGCTGTCTTTCAAGTCCTTGTCCAGCTGTGCGACTTTCGCATCAGTGTCCCCGCCGAATATCCACCCCATGCCGTTGATCAAACAAGGACCGGTATAAAAAGTTTTCCACTCCGGCTTTTGAGCAGGTTTTGGGATGGTCCTAGGACATTCCCATGACATTCCTGGGACTATGTTGGGACTATCTTGGGAATGTCTTATCGACGATAAAACGTCATTCCCAGGGGGTTGTTTTGGGACTATCTGGGAATGATTTGGGAATATCTTGAGACGAGGATAAGACTATCTTGGGAATACCTGGGACTATGTTGGGACTACCGGAACTATTCTGGAACCATCGGCAACTCCGTTGCAGAGTGTGTTCGCCGATGAAATCGGCGACATATCAAAAACTTCCGGAATGAGAGAATTTCGTAACAAACTCATTTCATGTTCGTGGGACGTTCCC
Organism: uncultured Methanosarcinales archaeon; assembly: GCA_964472615.1. Lineage (GTDB taxonomy): Archaea > Nanobdellota > Nanobdellia > Woesearchaeales > ARS49 > JAWAAW01. The sequence continues at coordinate 8,601 of CAYYLN010000035.1, read as the reverse complement.
AATGGGAATGAGACTTTCCCAATGAGGTGCGGTTCTGGGACTTGGGACTGATCTGCTCATAAATTGCGCCGTATCGCGCGTAAAGCTTATTTGAGGCATGAAAGCCTGGATTGAGACAAAGCCCAAGAAAGGTAGTCAAAAGGGCAAACTGGTGCCTAATAAGAAATGAAGTAATGGTGTCTAATAATAAAAAAGTGTTGATCAAAGATGTATAAAATGGCCAGGAAAGAGCAAACCTCATGAGTAAAAAGTGAGGATCCAGAGAGTTCCAAACTAATTTAGGCACCATCAGAGTGAATCATGATTCTTGCGTTATTGCAGAACAAAAGGGTTAAATAGCAGCGATTTATTCGTTAAAAGTGAGGAAAACACCAATATGATTAACCTGAATGACTATCCTTGGTTTTATGCGCCAGAACTGCCAAAAAGCGGCGAGGTTGCCTTGGATCCAGAGGAAGTCAGGCATATGAATGCCAAAAGGATCAAGCAAGAAAGGGAAGGGAGTATCTTCAAAGGAAAAGGCCTTGTGGGCATTGGAGCCATAGACACAGAAGGACACGTTCGACTTCTCGAGACGCAAGAAGTACCAAAAAGCAGGTTTTCGTTGGTTATAGCCGCTGCCGTGCCAAAAGGCGAACGCGCGGACTGGATGTTCCAAAAGCTCACTGAACTCGGCGTATCGATGATAATTCCTTTAAAGACAGAGCACGCAGTAGTCTTGCCAAGAGAAGCAAAGCAAGAGCGCTGGCGACGCATCCTTATTGAAGCCTGCAAACAAAGCAAGCAAGCCTGGCTGCCAGAACTCACGCCTTTATCGACGATAGAACAGGCGCTGAAGCGCGAGGCAAAGCTCAAGCTCCTCCTGGATTCTGCAGGAAAACCCCTGAAAGACATTCTTCAGAGCATGCCTAAGAGCGTGCTGGCATTCATTGGCCCTGAAGGTGGCTTTACCGACGAGGAAAAGGCACTGCTTCAGAGGGCAGAATGCATCCCTGTGTCGCTCGGCGAGCAGGTGCTCAGGATTGAGACTGCGGCGATGGCTCTCGCGGCCGCCCACAACCTTTTTAAATAAGCCGTCATCCCACTACGGCATGGACGTCAAAATTCTTGAGGAAAAGAAGGGCCGACTGGTGTTCACCATAGAAGGTGATGGAAGCACAATCGCAAACATGCTCAAGAAGGAACTCTGGAATGACGAGCACGTCAAGGCGGCTGGCTTCAATGTCGAACATCCACTCATTAACATTCCGACCTTTGTGGTCGAGACCGATGGCGCTGATCCCAAGAAGACTGTTTCTGCTGCGGCGAAGCGCATTGCAAAGGCTGCGGAAAAATTCAGGGATGAAGCAAAAGCACTGAGATAAGCTTATATAGTGCCTAATGAGTTCTGTTTGTATGGGTGGATTTGTTCGAAGTAAGCAGATTAAGGGCTCTGAATACGGTTATCTCGTCGAGAATACGTGGACTACCAAAGGTTCCAGACAGAAGGTCAAGGCATACTTTGGTAAGATTATCCGACCAACAAAGAGCACGGAACTGTCAGCTCCTGATATTAAAGCCCTGAATTATTCAGATGCGCTCAAGGCAGTTGCTAAATGGACCCTGCTCCAACACGGCTTTCAGGAAGGCAGTGCGAGCATGCTCATGCAGGGCACAGTCTTGGCTGATCTTGGCAAATGTAGGTTCATAAACAAGAATAATCCTGCAGTCATCGCAATGAACGAAGGATTCTTGTGTAACCACACGTTTTCCGAAGCCTTGGAATTCATTCCCTCATCAAACATCGAGGAAAAGATAGGTGCTGAGCTCGCGAACGTGCTGCTCGAAACAGGACTTTCTGTGCCACATGATGTGTTTGTCCAGCTCTTCGACAAAATTCATAATACTTATAAACCAACTACGAATCCCAACGCACCATGAATGAGACCGTTCCTCGACATATCGGCATCATCCTCGACGGAAACAGACGATTCGCGAAAAAACTCATGCTCAAGCCGTGGATGGGCCACGAATGGGGCGCCAAGAAGTTCAGGCAATTCCTGGATTGGGCGCGCGAGCTTGGAGTGCAGGAAGTCACGGCATACACGTTCTCTCTACAGAATTTCAACCGGCCCAAAGAGGAATTCGGCTATTTGATGGATATCTTCGCGAAGGAATTCGCTGCTCTCGCGACCCAGGAGAAGAGTGCTGAACTGCGACAGAATGGTGTCCGCATCAATTTCATCGGTCGCATCAACATGTTCCCGCAGCACGTCCAAGAAGGAATGCGGAAGCTAATGGACATGACCAAGGACAACACGCCATTTGTCGTCAATTTCGCAATGGCATACGGCGGCAGGGAAGAAGTCGTCGATGCGGTGAAAAAGCTTGGCGAGGACATTAACACAGGCAAGATTAGTGTTGACAAGCTCAACGAAGACGTCTTCGGCAAGTATCTCTATTTGAACTCTGATCCTGAGATCATCATCCGCACCGGCGGAGAAAAGCGCACAAGCAATTTCCTGCCGTGGCAGGGCATCTACAGCGAATGGTTCTTTGTCGAAAAGACCTGGCCAGAATTTGAAAAAGAAGATTTCTTAAAAGTGCTTAAGGAATTCAAGAACCGCGAACGAAGGTTTGGACGATGAAGACGACATGCCTATGATTGGATACGTCAGCGAAATCTATTTATACCTGTCCTTACTCCGCACGAGTAGTATGAACAAAGCGGGCATTATTGCAGTGATTGCGTTGCTGGTCCTTCTCGCGGCTTGTGGAAATAAGCAAATGCAGGCACAGCCCTTGAAGACGCAGAATACTGCCGTCGTTGAATCACCTGCCGAACTACAACCTCAGCAATCAGAACCACAACCGACAAAGACCGCTGCCGAGGCGCTCAAAGAATTAGAACAGCGACAAATCCTGCCCGTGACGACTGGCGCCAAGCAAGGAAGCACCGGAATGCCAGCTGCGCCCGCAGGAGTCACCGGCGAGGATGCATTACGAGCACGTACCCGCTCCCTGTACAGTCAAGGAACTGGCGTCAACCAAATAACAGGTGGAGTTGTGGCCGAATTCCCAGATTATACCAAGAAGTCAAGCCTGCCGGATGGCTACGGCGACAGTGACAGCGCAGGCGAGTGATCTTCTTCAAAACCTTTATAAATAACCCATCTCCAGCCAGCAGTATCTTCCCGTATACTACTCCGATTCACGAGCGAACCATCGCCCCAGTGAACCAGGAACGTAGGAGGGTCGAATGGTCAGCAAAGAAGATTTCCACAACACACTGCAACAGCTCAAGACGACTTCTCCGAAGCGCGAATTCAGCCAGAGCGTCGATCTCATCATCAATCTCAAAGAGCTCGACCTCAAGAAGCCTGAAGAACAGCTTGACGTCTGGCTTCCCTTGACGCATCCCAAGGGCAAGCCAATCAGAATCGCAGCATTGGTCGGGCCTGAGCTCAAAGAGCAGGCAAAGACCACCTGCGATACGGTCATCACGCACGACGAATTCAAGAGGTATGAAGGCAAGAAGAAGGACATCAGGGATCTTGCAAAGAAGCACGATTTCTTCATCGCCCAAGCAAACATCATGCCCGACGTCGCCAAATATTTCGGTCGTGTCCTGGGCCCGCGAGGCAAGATGCCCAATCCCAAGGCAGGCTGCGTCGTCCCGCCGAATGCGAACCTGAAGGCGCTCGCTGACAAGCTCAAGAAGACCCTGCACGTCGTGGCAAAGACGCAACTATCTGCCAAATGCTCGGTCGGCAAGCAAGACATGGCTGACGACCACCTGCTCGAGAACATCATGACCGTGTACAACGCAGTCGTCCACGCGTTGCCGCAAGAAACCAACAACATCAAGACAATCCTACTCAAGTATTCCATGGGTCCGCCTTTGAAGGTCGGCGCCACTGCAGAAGAGAAAGCAACCAAGAAAGCCACGAAAGCGCCTGCAGCACGAGCAGAGCCTCGACCCGAGGCACCTGCCGAGGCAAAGAAAGAATCTGTTCCCAAGAAAGCTGCCAAGCCAAAAGCAGAAGGTGCCGCATGAGTAGAAAAGATCGTGGCAAGAAGACCTCGAATGCCGCCCCGGAGAAAAAGGCAGTCATCAAGAAAATCCAAGAACTATCCAAGAGATACCCAATCATCGGCGTGCTCAACATGCACTCCCTACCTGCAGCGCAGCTCGCGCGCATGCGCAGCCAGCTGAGGCAGAATGTCGAGATGCTGATGACCAAGAAGAACCTCATCCTGCTCGCGCTCGAGAAACTCAAGGAATCCAAGAAAGGCATCGAACAGCTCGAACACAAGCTGCCGGAAATGCCTGCATTGATCTTCACCAAAGACAACCCATTCGCACTCTTCAAGACGATCAAAAAGAACAAGAGCAAGGCTCCGGCAAAAGCAGGACAACTCGCTCCCTTCGACCTGGTTGTTCCTGCAGGCCCTACTCCATTCGCCCCAGGACCTGTGCTCTCCGAGCTCGCACAGCTCGGCATCAAGGCAGGCGTTGAAGGCGGCAAGGTCGCGGTCAAACAGGACTGCGCGGTCTGCAAGGAAGGACAACCCATCAAGCCAGCGCTCGCAGCCATGCTCGTCCGCCTGGGCATCGAACCCATGGAGATCGGCCTCGACCTGGTCGCGGTGTACGAAGGCGGCATGCTCTATCCCAAGACCGTCCTGGACATCGATGAGACCAGATTCATGGCTGACCTGACAACGGCAGCAAGCTGGGCATTCAACCTCGCCATGGAAGCAGTCTATATCGCTAAGGACACGACCGAGCCCTTGCTCCAGAAAGCATTCCGCGAAGCAAAAGCAGTCGCCCTGGAAGGCGGCGTCTTGGAACCCGAGCTCATGGAAGAGCTCTTGGCAAAGGCAGAGCGCGAAGCCCAATCAGTCCAATCAGAATTAACGCCGGAAATGCAAAATGGATAATAATTTGGCATTTCCGGCGGAACAGCCGAAGCTTTGCTTCGGCTGTATCAAGTCAATGATTATCGGAGGTAGAAAACTATGGAATACATCTATGCGGCCATGCTGATCCACAAGGCAGGCGGCAAGGTGGACGAAGCAACCGTGAAGAAGGTGCTCGAAGCGGCAGGCGTCAAATCAGACGAAACCCGCATCAAGGCACTGGTCGCTTCATTGCAAGGCGTCAACATCGACGAAGCAGTGAAGAAGGCAGCGGTCGCTCCTGTCGCTATTGCTGCTGCGCCCGCGGGCGAAGCAAAGGCAGAGAAGAAGGAAGAGAAGAAGTCCGCAGCAGAAGAGAAAAAGCAGGAAGAAGCTGCAGCTGCTGGCCTCAGCGCCCTCTTCGGATAAGGCGTTGAGCGCTAGTAGTTGTACGCTCTTGGCGGCTACTAGCCCAGACAACGAGCCAGGAGCCCTGCCCTATGCTGACACCTGAGGAACACAAGGCTGTTCATGCACAACTCGATGAGCTTCAACCGCGCATCAAGTCCCTGAAACAACGATTAAACGAGCTGGACGACCAGAAAGAGAAAGCGTTCCAGCAGCGCAATCCGGTCGGCAAGGAGATTTCTCACCTGATTCAGCACATCAAGCAGAACAAGCAGGAGCGTGACCAGCTCACGGACGAGGTCAAGAAGCTCAAGGACAACCGTTCTGGCCTCAATGCGATCATCAAGAAGAAGATCGATGAGGCCAAGAAGCTCAATACCGAGAAGAAAAAGGCAACACCTGTGCCGAAGGAGAACCCGGCATACATCAAGAAGCTCATGGAGAAGCTCGAGACCAGGATCGAGACTGAGGTGATATCGTTTGAGAAGGAAAAAGCGCTCATGAAGGAAATCAAGGAGCTCAAGAAGCGTCATGATGCTGCAAAACAGGCAAGCGCGATCTGGAATACTGCACACCGCCTGAGCAAGGAAATTACTGCGTTGCGCGCGCAGGCAGACGACATCCACAAGCAGATCCAGCAGAAAGCGAGAGTAAGCCAGGAGAAGCACGAGTTGCTTGTTGAGGAGAGCAAAAAGGTCGATGCACTGCGCGGCAAAGGGGCCACGTTCACGAAAGACATTATTGAACGCAAAACCGAAATGGCCAAGCTCAGCGAAGAACTCAACGGATTGCAGAAGCAAGCCGCAGATCTCCGCGCGAAACTCACGGCAGAACAGAAAGAGCAAGAGGCAGAAAAAGCGCAACAACGCGCCAAAAAATTCTCAGAGAAGCTCGCCGATGTCAAGGCCAAGCTGGCCAAAGGCGGGAAACTCACGACTGAAGACATCATTATTCTTCAAGGCGAGTAACTATAGTCTCAACTAGAATAAACCATTTATACCACCTGGCACATCACTTCAGATATGATAGGGGGGAGAGACAGCAAGATCGTTTTTTATGAAAAATCGCATCTCGTCAAGCACGAATGCGGCTTCACGGTGCCGAGCGGCATCCTCATTCTTGGCAATGGCAAGGAAAACCATCATGAAGAAACGAGTTACGTTGTCTCGTACACCTGTCAGCATCGCCCGGCCAATGGAATTGCTGCAGAGAATCTCGAAACACTCTGCGTCGGGTAAGATGACAATGGGCTATACCCACGACCCCTTTTCAAGAACAAAGGCCATCCTTCCGCGGCACTGCTCATACACAAGCGCGAGATGATCAGTCCTGAAGACAAGCAGGCAATCAGCATTGCTGATCTCGACGAAAAAGTTGTTGAGGGACTGGTCCAAATCGAGGACGCTGATACCCAACAAGCACTGGGCAAGTACATCAAGGGATATCATCCGACCGGTGTCTTGGACGCGCGCATCAAGAATGCGCTCGGCACAATCACAGGAGTTTCTGCCATCGCGCGTGCCGTGCAGCACGACGTGCTTATCTACATCGCGTTCATCCAGGAAGGGCATGGTTTGCAGGTAGCGCCTAAGATCTCGCAACTTCGGGAAGCCTTTGAACGCGATTTTCCACACGTGCAGTGCTCCGTGAAGGAAATGTACGATAGCGCCTATCACAAGACAACGAAACACTTGCAGAAGAATGCCAACGGCACGTTCTTTGAACTCTATCGTAAGTAATATCACGCTTCTACTTTCAGCGATTGCGTCATGCCCGGCGCGTACAACACGACAAGGTCCTCAATCGTGCCCTTCGCGAGCCGCTCCATGAGAATCTTATGAATCTGCTGATAACGGTCTGCTGGTTGTGGAGGCTGAACATCAAACCGGGGATACTCAGGATTTTTTTGCAGGATGGCCTCACCAGCCTCGTACAATCGTTCGGTCGCAGAAGATTCGTTGATGAACGGAAGATAATGCAGTCGCCCTTCTTTCACGAGGCGCAGCATGGCGTACACGCCGCCTTGTTTTATAAGCACTTTCCTCCATTCGTCGTCCATTTTCTTAAAAAACCCATTGCCCACTTCCCCATCAGACATGGATGCTGAGAACACGATCTCATTTATAATCTTAACTTAAAAAAGAGTTTACTTCTTCTCAGCGGCTTTCTGGAATTCGGTGTATTGGCAGGCGCCGCAGTACAGGCGATCCTTGTGGGCTGCGAGCGAGAAACCAGTGCCGCACTTGGGGCAGGACTTGTTCTTCTTCATCGCCTTGTCACCCTTCTTCTCATACGTGTTCCAGATGCCCTTGGGCGCTTTCTTGTCGGCCATGATTATGCCCCGGCCTTCTTTGGCTCTTCTTTCTTGGCCTCAGCTTTTTCTGCAGGCTTAGGCTCTTCCTTCTTGGCCTCAGCTTTTTCTGCAGGCTTAGGCTCTTCCTTCTTGGCCTCAGGCTTTGCCTCTGTCTTTTTCTCTGCGGGCTTTTCGGCCTTTGCCGCAGGAGCTTCCTTCTTTTCTTCTGCCTTTTCTGAAGGCCTTGCCTCAGGCTTCGCTGCCTCAGCAGGCGCTGCTGCCGGTGCAGCCGTAGGAGCTGCAGTGCCTTTTGCGAGCTTTTCTTTTGCCTTCTTGCCCAAACGGACGACTTTGCCCAACTGTTCCTTGTTCGCGTAGATGTGAGCCTCAAACGTCGCTTGCTGGCTGCCAAAGCGCGTGTACACGTGCTGCACAAAGATCGCGTCTGCCTTGGCGTTTACCTTTGTCGCCAATGCATCAGTAAATTGCTTGTGCGATGGCGTCGCTCCAGTAAAGGAGACCTTGCCGTGCACTTCCTTGCGGCTCAGATACGGGTTTTCGTTTGTCTTGTCAATGGTTATGTCCATTTTGTCACCCAGTTACCAGGCACACCAGTTTCCCGGTTCCCGATCATGTCACCTTGATCGCGTATTCGCCCTTGACCTCAATGCCCATCTTCTTGGCGATGTCGCTCTTGTTGCTGTCAATGATGTGGATGCGGCCTTTCCAGTTCAGCACGAACTGCGCGCTGTGACAGTTCGGGCATTCGTCGCCTTCCACGAAAATCTTGCACTTCTTGCATGCTTTCTTTTTTGTCATAAGGTCTACTTCTCCTTCTTTGATTTCTTTTCTTTCTTCTCTTCCGGCGCTGCTTTTGCCACAGGAGCTGCCTGCGCCCATTCTGTCTTGCCCATTCCCACCTGGCGCATGGTGAGGCCAATCTTCGGGTTGGTCGGGTCCTTGAACGAGACCGCGATGACTCGTGCTCGGCAGATGTCGCCGACCTTGAGGACACTCTT
>CAYYLN010000034.1:6817-9963 GCA_964472615.1 uncultured Methanosarcinales archaeon | reverse complement strand
GATTGGCGAGACATCGGCAACCGCGGGTTGCCGAGATATTGACTGGTGGTTCTTGACATATTCGGAAGGCGTGAGGTTCATAAGGTTTAAATAAACCGCGCTCTGCGATCCTTGCATGATTTCATCATCTGCTCCTCTCAAGCATTCGCTCAAGGGCATCCTGATCTATCCCCCGAACCAACTGATGGATGTCGAGACTCCAAGGCCTGACGGTTCGCTCGGGCCATTGTATCTCGCGGCAGAACTCGAGCGTCGTGGAATCCATACCGACATCCTTGACGCTTCAGTCGGTGGGCAAGGGCAGAGCTTGGAAGACACGTTCTCCCACCTCGTGCGGCAGTCGAACGGGCTGACGCGGATCGGAATGGAATTCAAGGACATCGCCGAGTATGTTACTCGTGGCGGCTATGATTTTGTCGGTATCCATTCGAACTTCACGCCCCAGACACGCATGGTCCTCGAGACTGCCAAGGCCATCAAGGAATGCAATCCAACTATTCGCATCTACACCGGTGGCGTGAATGCCCGCGCATTGAAGGAACGCTTCCTCAACACCGGGTACTTTGACGGTATCTGCTTGAGCGAGGGCGAACTGATTTTCCCGCGCATGGTTGAGGCCCACGCGCGAGGCGAGTCGCTCCAGGGGGTTCCGGGAGTCGCCTTCCGGGACAATGGTTCGATTCGTGTCAATCCGGTCGATGGCTCGTGCTTCCCCAAGAGTCTCGATGACCTTCCGATGCCTGCCTGGGAAAAACTTCCATTCGAGAAATACGAGCGTATCGCGTCGCCGCATGGCGTTGATTATGAACGCAAAGGCAACCGGTATGCGCCGATCATGACCTCCCGCGGCTGTCCCTTCAAATGTTCCTACTGTCATATTTCGGAAGAGAAGCGGCCGACATCTCTGACCGGAGCGATTGGTGAACTGCGCACGCATTCCATCGATCGTGTGGTGGCAGAGATCGATCGGCTCAAATCGCTTGGTGTCGAGCGTCTCTTCTTCGAAGATGACAGCCTGCTTGCCGATCGTGAGCGGACGAAAGAGATTTTCCGACGCGTGACAGACCGCCACCTGCAGATTTCAAACGTGAATGGGGTCAACCTTATTCATCTCTATGACCGCAGCCGCCGCAATGAATACGGTGCGTGGCCTATCGATGACGACTACTTGCACATCTTGCGCGAGGCAGGTTTTGACCAGATGGTCTTCCCGGTCGAGTCAGGATCAGAGCGCATCATCAAGAAATATGCCACGAACAAGGTCTTGCTTGACCGGATGGACCTCTGCAAGCTCATGCGCGCCATGACGGACATCGGCATCAAGACGCCGGTGAACATGATGATCGGATTCCCTGACGAGACTGAAGAAGAGATTGGGCAGAGCATTGACTTTGCCAAACGCCTCATGGATTCTGGAGCGATCTATGTGACGTTCTTTATCCCCATTCCGTTCCCTGGCTCGCGGTTGTATGACATTGCAATTTCAGGAGGACATTTGCAGCACGACTTCGATCCGGATATCATGAACTGGAAACGCCCGGTGATGCGCAATACTGTTGTTCCTCCTGAACGCCTTGAGGAAATCAGAGACAAGGCGAACGAGAACATCAATACCGAGCTCCATCTCAAACGGCGTCTCGAACAAAGCACCGGCTACCGGTGGAGAAGTCACTGATTCTCGCACATGAGCATCGCTTCACACAAAAAAACATGTTTTGTGTACTGGGATCCGCATCCTGCGCATCGTGCATGGGCTGAATCAGTCAACGCTCAGTTGTATTCCTTTGTGCCGGGAAATTCCTCGTTCCTGAAATCGCATGGATTCCTCTTGCATCTCTTCGCGTTTCTCAAAGCACTTGTTCTCCTTCCCAAGGCAGATGTGTACCTACTCGAATCGCCCATGATGGTCACTGCAGTCCTTTCCCGCGTGCTCTTTTTTTCACACCGAAAAATCCTTGCCATCAATTCAGATCCCTTCCTCTGGGTGCTGCCACGGTATTCGTGGCTCATCCGAACAGTTTTTTCGCTGGTGATCAAGCGTATCAATGGCTATCTCTCCACAAGCATCATGATGGACTCGTTTGCTGCCACCGCAGGAAAACCGCACACGGTTGTGGCTCTTCCCCTCAATCCATCCTATTTCCATGTTCAAGCGGACATGAATAGCCTGAACGGTTGTTTCATCGGTCCCCATCTCAACACCAAAAAGGGCGTTGATATCCTCATCGACGTCTTTGCATCGCTTCCGCACCAAGAGCAGCGGAAACTCTTCTTGATCGGCAACGTGCGCGAGCCTGTCATCCAAAAGAAGCTTAACGGAAAACCCAACATGATCGTGACCGGCCGCGTTCCACGCCCGGAAGACTATCTCAAAAAATGCGGGCTGTACCTCAACCTCGCGCGCTTTGAGCCAGCAGGAATTCCACCAATTGTCTCACGCATGTGCGGCTTCGCATCGTTTGTGAAACAAGTCTCACCAAAGCTTGTCGTTCCCCTGCAGAAAGAGCGCATTGTGAAAACAATCCTCTGGCTTGAGCGATCAGGCCACAAAGCCTGCCTTGGCCAGAAGGCAAAACGCCTTTTTCGTTCCTTCACACCCCAGCGCAGCGTGCGCGATTTCCAGAAGAAGTTCGCCCAATTGCTCACTTGATGAGCGTCACTTCAAGCTCTGCTGCTGGCGTGAGCATTCTCAGAAACGTGTCCTCGTACAACGGGAAATACAAGTTGATCAACAGCATTGAAATCCACGTCAATGGAAAATACTTGTAGAGCGTACCAAACCTGACTTTTGTTCGTACACAGGAAAAGACTGGCGTCCACCAGTCCAAATCTGATTTCTTGTCCAAATGCGCGAAAGAAGCGATGGCGAAATAATGCTTGTGCTGCCAGCTCGAGAATGCCAAGGTGTGACCAAAATACGGCACGCGGATGGTCAGCTTCCCGCCTTTCTTCAGCACGCGATGCAGTTCTGTCAGGCACTTGTCAGGATCGTTCAAATGCTCAATCACATGACTGCACACGATCTCATCCGCGCTCCCATCAGCAAACGGATAGGGATAGCGGTTGAGGTCGTGCTTCACATCAATGCCAGGAAAATCAAAAAGATCAATATTCTTTTCAAAAATAATCAATGTGATGATAGAAAA
>CAYYLN010000034.1:0-6807 GCA_964472615.1 uncultured Methanosarcinales archaeon | reverse complement strand
GACATTGAGCTTGAGCCTTTGCTGCGCCATACGTGTGCCCTTCCAGCATTTCCGATGTTTAAATAGGTTTGTGCATATGGTATCCATTACGTTTATAAATCAACACCATTGTTTCTTCATGATGAAAATCCTCGCCGTCATTCAGGCACGCGGCGGCTCCAAAGGCGTGCCCGGCAAGAACATCAAGCCACTCGCAGGAAAACCGCTCATTGCGTGGACGATTGAAGAGACAAAGCGTTCGAAATTATTGACGCGCACCATTGTTTCTACGGACGACGAAGAAATTGCGCGGATTTCTCGTCAATTCGGTGCAGAGGTGCCTTTTCTGCGGCCAGCAGCACTCGCGCAAGATTTATCCACTAGTCTTGATGTCATGCTCCACGCACTTGACTGGCTGAAAACAAACGAAACGTACATTCCCGACGTGGTCGTGTTGCTTCCTCCCACAGCGCCCCTCCGCCGCGCTGAAGATATCGATACGGCGATCGTATTGCTCTTGGATTCGCCAGAAGCAGACTCGGTCAGACCCATCATCGAGTCCTCGAAGCATCCGTATAAAACCCTGCGCATTCATGATGCCCATCTCGAATCGTTCTTTTCCCCAGAAATAACCGGGTTTGACGAGCCCTATGATCTTCCGCGACAGCTCTTTCCCAAGGCGTACGTCTACAGCGGCGCATTGCAGGTCATGTGGCGGAAAACGCTCCTTGAACAAAAATCGCTGACGGGAAAGAAATCAAAATATTTCTTCATGAAGACTGAAGATTCGATCAACATCGATAGCCCGATCGAATTCGAGCTTGCAGAAATCCTGCTCGCAAAACGCATGAACACCCAAGACCGAAGGCTTATAAGCGCACAACAAGATACTACTCGATTGAAGTGACACCATGGTTCGCGTGAAGATTGTGGGAGCAGGATCCATCGGCAACCATCTCGCGTACGCATCGCGTACTACCAAGGGATGGGATGTACTGATGTGCGATCTCGACGCAGATGCACTTCACCGGACACGCAACGAGATTTATCCGCAACGCTATGGCGCATGGGATGACCAGATCCAATTGAGCATGGTCAAGGACGCGCCCTGCGGAACATTTGATGTGGTCATGATAGGAACACCGCCGCACACCCACCTGTCCATCGCATTCGATGTCTTGCAGCATGAGCAGCCCAAAGTGCTGGCCATTGAAAAACCCATCTGCACGCCTTCCCTCGAGCATGCACAAAAGCTCTACGACATTGCAAGGAATTCAGACACCGCAGTTCTCGTGGGGCATAACCACACCTTGTGCAAGAACACCGTCACTGCCGAACAGATTCTTCGACAAGGCGGATTGGGAAGCATCGTAACGATTCATTCTGGCATCCATGAACACTGGGGTGGCATTTACCAAGCCCATCCCTGGCTCCAAGGACCGCAAGACACGTATCTTGGATACACAGCAAAAGGCGGGGGCGCAGTGGGGGAGCATTCCCACGGCATCAACAACTGGCAACACTTCGCACACTTGCTTGACCTCGGCAAAATCGTCGAGGTGACCGCAACCATGGATATGGTTCAAGAAGGACGGGCAGACTATGACCGCATTGTGAACATCGCAGTGCGCACCGATCGAGGATTCTATGGCACGATTGTTCAAGACGTCGTCACGTCTCCGGTCAAGAAGCATGTGCGCATCCAAGGGAAAGATGGCTATCTTGAGTGGTTTGTACGGTATGATGCAGCGCATGACGCAGTTGTGTATCATCAGAATGGCAAAGATCCCCAGACAGTCCTGATCCCACAAAAACGCACTGATGATTTTCAATGCGAAATTGAGCACATCGACAAGATCCTCAACCGGGAGATCAAGCGAGAAGACTCGCCCATCGCCATTGAGCGAGGCCTTGATACCATGCTCGTCATCGCAGCAGCATATCTCTCGCACCAGCAGAAAAAGGCCATGCGCATTGATTACACCAAAGGCTATTCCTTGGAGGCAATCACGCCCGCATGAGCTTAGAAAAACACATCACCATCCTTTGCACTGATGGCGGAGCAGCGAACGCACTCTTCTCTTCCTAAGCACGTGATGCGCATGACTGTCCCTCTCAGTGTTTGCATTGTCGCCCGGAATGAAGAAGAGGTCATTGAGCGCTGCTTGAAGAATGTCTACGGGTGGGCGAATGAGATCATCGTTGTCGATGGCGAAAGCACAGACCACACTGCTCGTATCGCAAAAAAATATGCAAAGGTGTTCGTCAGGCCGAATGATCCATCACACCACGTCAACAAAAAATGGTGCTTTGACCAAGCCAAGAACGTCTGGGTATTGTCTCTCGACGCTGATGAGGCATTATCGGATGAACTCAAACGAGAAATCGAACAGGTCATCCATGAGAACGGGCGAGGATACAGCGGGTTTTACATGCCACGCGTGCAGATGCTCCATGGCAGACCGCTGAAGTATGATTGGCCCGGCAATATGCTGCGCCTGTACCGTAGAGGGAAAGAATCATTCAAAGGCGAACGATTGCACGAGTACATTGCCATCGATGGCGATGTCGGCTACCTGAAAGGCCCGCTCATCCATTTCGGATGGTGGCGCGGCCTGCATCAGTATTTCTATAAGCTGAACAATTACACGACATTCGATGCCCAACGTATGGTGGAATTAGGCCAGGACTACAGCATGTGGAGACTCGTGAAGAACTCAATCGTGCAGGTATCATACCTTATCAGGAAGCGCATCGCATTCAATCGATTTCCCTATGGCCTCTTTTTTGTCTTTGCAGACATCTTCAACGAATGCCTGCTCTTTTTCAAGGTCAAGGAATTCAAGCTGCGCAAGAAAAAACACGACCGCGACGTCAACAAGTACGTGTAACTTACTGGCTCGTCATTTGATGATAGATCACATCAAGCCATTGTTCGATGCCATAACTATTCGCAATACCTGTAAGAGGGGTTTCTCCTGTCCGCACGCACTGCACAAAATGCTCAAGCTCGTTGCGTAATGGTTCATGGGCCGTAACCGATGGGATAACCCGAGGCGTGTTTTGCGGAGCAGGCCCACGCGATTGGCAGAAATATTTCAGTTTTGCCTGTGTCGCGATATCGTCAAAGAGCGCTTGACCTTTCTCTCCAATGACGGTCAAGGTGCGCACGCGTTCAGGAACAAGCCAGGATGTCGTGATGTTTGCGCGCAAGCCGTGCTCAAACGTGATGGTGGCTGTTGCGTAATCATCCCTTCCTGGCTTGTACACGTCCACGCCTGATGCCTGCACCGTGACGATGTTCCAGGGATCAAAAAGATAGTGTAGTACGGAAAGCGCGTGGGTCCCTGCGTCACGGAAGCAACCAACATCGTTCCGCATCAGGCCAGAATACAAATGATTCCAGATCACACATTTGATCTTTCCGAATTTTTCTTGCCGGATCTGTTCATGGAGATGCTGGATGTATTCGTTATACACATACTGGTGACCGACCATGAATGTCTGGCGGCTTTTGCGCACATGATCACGTACTGCACGTGCTTCGTCAATGTTTGTCGCCATCGGCTTTTCGAGCATCACGTGTTTTCCGGCTTCAAGCGCTGCTTTTGCCAGAGAAACATGCGTCGAAGGCGGTGTTGCGATTACCACGCAATCGATCGATATATCGCGCATGATCTCTCCCACGTCTGTTGTCTTGAGAACCGCTGCGGGCAGGTCCGTAGAACGCTGCAAGGTCTCAGAAGAACGGGTCGCGACTGCTGCGAGCTCAACACCCGGCATGTCCTGCAGAAGCCGTGCATAATGCTGTCCAAAGCGTCCCAGTCCGAGCAATCCGAAACGAAGCGTACTCATCTGTTTGTATGTTCCTTCAGCCACCAATGCGTTCTCTTGAGGCCTGTTTTGATATCAATACTCGGTTTATAGTCTAGGTCTCTCTTGACTTTAGCAAGATCAGGACAGCGTCGCGTCGGCTCATCTTGCGGATAGTTTTGAGGATACTCGATCAACCTGACCTTGACGCGATTATCAAAGAGCGCTTCTGCAATCGTATCAGCCAATACCTTCATGTTGAGTTCATCGTTGTCATTTCCTACATTGTAGATTTCACCGCTCTTCTGCGAGAGCAACACCTTGAAGAAGCCGATGACCGCATCAGTCACGTAACAAAACGTTCTTGTCTGATTTCCTTTGCCATGAACCGTGAGCAGATCGCCCTTGAGTCCTTGGCTCAAAAACTTCGGAACGACACGATAGTCAGTTGCGCTCATTCCTGGGCCGTACACGTTAAATGGGCGGACGATCTTGATCGGGACGCCATGTACCTGGTGATACGCTAAACAGAGCGTTTCACCTAACCGTTTTGATTCGTCATAGCATGAACGGGGACCAGTGCAGGAAACATTACCCTTATAGGTCTCGGGCGTTGGAATGAAATTCGGATCGGGATCTCCATAAATCTCGCTCGAGCTGAAATACAAGACGCTCTTTGCCTTTTTTGCACGAGCCAGGTCCAAGACATTCTTGATGCCAAAGATCGTTCCTTCGATAGTCTCGATCGGGAATTTTTTATAGTATGGAGGCGACGCAACGCCTGCTGCGCTGATGACATAATCAACCGGCTGATCGATGTCGAATGGAAGGCACACGTTGTGCTCCAGGAAACTGATGTTCGGATCCGTGATTTCCCGAACAAGGTTGTTTTTCCTTTGCCCCACGATGTGATTGTCCATGGAAACAACCTTGCACGGTCTCTCGAAGATCGTGCGATTCAAAAACTGCATGAACGCAACCATGTAACTGCCGAGGAATCCTGAACCGCCGGTGATCAGAACGGTTTTGCCCTCAAGCGCAAAGACATCATTCCCCAGACCATCAAGGATCATGTACAGATCCTGATCGACAAGATCATTGATGATGAGCGGCTTGGGAACCGGGACAATAAACTTGCTCTGGTCCGCATACTTATTCATGATCGGCCGCGCAAAATTCCATGCCAGAATAAGGACGTAATCCGGCGGATTTCTGGTCATCGCATCTGCACTGACCACCGGAATATGGGTGCCAGGGGTGTACAGGCCCTGTTTCCAGGGACTATCATCAATAATGCAATCAAGAATGCGCGTATCGATTCCAAAATAATTCAACAGGGTGTTTGCCTTTGCCGCAGCGCCATATCCCACGATGCGCTTTCCCTGCGCCTTGAGCTCCTGCAAAAGCTTGATGAGCTGGTTTTTGTTTGTTTCTATTTTCTGCGCAAAGGTCGTGTATGTGATTATTTTGTCCAGATTGCGCTGCGCTTCATCCATGAGGAAACGATGAATGGAGTATTGAATCGGGTAAGGGCCGCCTGCCTTCTGCGCAAAAACCCGTATCGAGCCTCCATGCGTGTCTGTCTTTTCGACATCAAACACACGCATTCCCAACCGTTCGAGAAGGTCGGTGATTGTCTTGACCGAGAAATACGAGAGGTGCTCGTGATAGACCGTGTCAAAAAGATTTTTTTCCAAGAAATCGACTAGGTAATACGCCTCGATCATGAAGATACCATCAGGCGCGAGAAGCTCTTTCACTGCAGTGACCAGTGAATCAAGATCGTGAACGTGCGGAAAAACGCTTGTTGCAGTGATAAGCTTTGCAGGGCCGTGCTTTTTCACCATCTCCTGAGCAATCTCCGGCGTGAAAAATGCAGGAATCGTCTCGATCCCATTTTTCGTCGCCATCTGTGCGATCTTGACTGCAGGATCGACCCCGAGCACGCGCATGCCCTTGTGCTTAAACGGCCGCAATAAGATGCCGTCATTGCTCCCGATATCAACGACCAATGCGTTTTGTGGCAATGCGAAACGGGTGCATACCTGATCGGCGAGCAGCTCAAAATGCTTCACAAAGACAGGAGATGTCGATGAGACATAGACATAATCGCGGAACAAGAGTTCAGGTGAGACGACGTCAGCGAGCTGGATAAAGCTGCAGTCTTTGCAGAAGTACAAGTCCAATGGGAAAACATGCTCTTTGGCGCTCAGCTGGTCAGGCTTGAGGAAGGCATTCGCAGGAGGTGTGGTGCCGAGCGAGAGCACGGTCTGAAGATTTTTTCCTTTACAGACGCGGCATGCTGAAACTCTCGTCAGCAATGGATTCTGGACAAGACTCTCTTGCACATTCATTCCCCCACTCATTCGATCAGCTTGACGCGCACCGTATCTGCCTCATAATTTTCCTGCAGTCGTGAGTTTCGCGCAAAGGCCAAAAACACTGTATCGTCCAAAAAGCGCATCGCATGCGCTGACATCGGTGGCGTATAAACCATATCTCCGGTATTGACCGCGGCGGTTTCCCGCGGTTCTCCAAATGCCGGCGGATGTTCTCCTTTCATCGGTGCTTCCGTGTATTCCATCTTCCCGGACAACAGATAGCAGTAATGGAAATCCGTCTTGTGGTAGTGATTCGCGCGGATAGTCCCTTTCTTCGACGTGATCAACAAGACGCTCCTGATGAGAACACCTTGATCATTCAGTGCTTTGGCAAGGGCTTCGGCAATACTCTTGTGTTTGGCCTCTCCCGTATCCAAGACCATGGTAATACCGCCGCGCTGGTCAACATATTCTGGTTGGATGTTTCGGAACAGTTGCATTTTTTTCCTCCTACCATTTACCAAGGTATGTTTTTCGTGCATCAGGATTGCTGCTCAGGATGCTGGGATCAGTATAGACAGAACCGCCCTTTTCATACCGGGTTGAAATTTCCTCAATCACGGCGCCGCTCTCGGTGAAGAAGCTGTGTTTCTGTCCTGGCTTGATCAACAATTTATCTCCGGGATGCAAGGTC
>CAYYLN010000033.1:6188-10224 GCA_964472615.1 uncultured Methanosarcinales archaeon | reverse complement strand
CAGATTCGCTTGACATTGACGTATTCGGTACCGACACGCGTCTACGTTTGGAGCGTGAACCATCACTCGAAAACGTTGTAGACAGTTTTGTTGACGTCCCTGCGGGACCGTATTACCAAATGCTCGAACAGGCAAAGAAAGTAAGCCAAAAGCATTAAAACTTTCTTTTTTTAACTTCTTTAATATCTCAGTAAATCTCACTTTTTCTAACGGTTTGTTTGAATAGTGATTCGAGAATGTTTTTACAGCTTGATCTTCATCAAGTCATGTGCTGCTTGCGTGTTGTCGAAGATCGTCCTGGCGTCTTGTTCGAGGATGTTCACGTCAGCATAGCGCGCTGAGAAGTGCGTGAGGAGGAGTCTTTTTGCGTTTGCTTGCGAGGCGATCTGTGCTGCTTCTTGGGCAGTCATGTGGGAGTATTCGTGCGCCTGGTTGGTTAAATCAGAATGATACGTGCTTTCGCAGATGAGGATGTCTGAGTTTTCCGCGAGCTGGTGGGCGCCTTGGCAGACGATAGTGTCGGTCACGTACGCGACCTTCTTTCCAGGCACGATGTCGCTGACCATCTCAGGAGTGATTTTCTTGCCGTCGTGCGTGACCACGTGGCCGTCCTGCAGTTTGCCGATCAAGGGGCCGATCGGGATGCTGAGTTTTTTGACGCGTTTCATGTCGATCTTGCGTTTCTCGTTCTCGATGAACGCGTAACCAACACATGTAACGCGGTGCTTCAGTGGTGCGCAGTCGATGCGGAAGTCTTTGGTTTCGAGCACCGTGCCGGTCTTGACTTCGTGCACCCTGAGGTCAAGGCGGCGGTCAAATTCGAATGCGCTGAACGCGTGTCCGAGGCGTTCTTTGGTTCCTGCAGGGCCATAAACATCGATGGAACCAGTATGATCGCTCAGGCCAAGGCTCTGCAAAAGCCCGGGAAGACCGATGACGTGGTCGCCGTGCCAGTGCGTGATGAAGATTCTGGTGATCTTGCTCAGGGGAATGCCTGCTTTTTTCATCTGCCGCTGCGTGCCCTCACCGCAGTCAAAGAGCAGGCCTTCGGCTTTGTATGCCATGAAGGTTGCTGAGACGTTCCTGTCTTTGGTTGGCGTGCTTCCTGCAGTACCGAGAATGGTAATTTCCATAAGCGTGAGCAAGTGGGCTTGCCGACGTTTGTCGGCATTGTCCATGACGGGGCTGACCGAGAGAACATATTTAAACCTTTGTACGCAAACATTTTTAAACTCTCGTCGGTGTTTTTCTGGGCATGGTCACCAAAGTGAAGGCGTTGCTGGAAGGCGATGCCATCCGGACAGAGAATGCTGATGGGGCGCGGGAATTGTTTACGAGGGGCTCTTTTGGTGCATTACTTGATGATGGTCGCGTGCAGCTCTCGCCGCTTGAGACCGTGTACTTGATCGCGAAGAAGCGCTTGGAACTGCTGGATGACAGGAATAAGCAGATCAAGCTTGACGCATTCATCACCAAGATCCGCAAGAAAGACAAGCAATTCTGGGTGCGGTATGCCGCGTTCAAGGACTTGCGTGATCGTGGCTATGTCGTGAAGACAGCATTGAAGTTTGGCGCTGATTTCCGGGTGTATGATCGTGGCGTGAGGCCAGGCGAAGAGCACGCGAAATGGATCGCGTATCCAGTGAGCGAGCACGAACGACTGCGCTGGCAGGAATTCGCTGCCAAGAACCGTGTCGCGCACAGCACGAAGAAAAACCTGCTCATTGGTGTTGTTGATGATGAGGGCGATGTGAGTTACTGGGAAGTCCGGTGGACGCGACCCTAAGGTATAAATACTGCATGTGCTCGTTTTCTGGGATATGGGTGCCTTGGACTATCGCGACAAAATCCGCTCGTTGGTTGAACAGCGACCAGTCCAGCCGACTGAAATCGCGAAGGAAACAAGGACGAACTCAATGCTTGCGAGCGCCATGCTTTCTGAGATGTCTGAAAAAGGCCTGTTGAGAGTATCGCACCTGAAAGTGGGCAGTTCGCCGTTGTACTATCATCCTGACCATCCTGATCATTTGCTCAATTACTTGCAGCACCTGAATGACAAGGACCGGAAAACCGCGACCACGCTGAAAGAACAGGGTGTGATGCGCGACCAAGCGCAAGACCCATTGACGCGCGTCTCGCTCAGGCATGTCAAGGATTTTGCAAAGCCTTTGGATGTCTCCATTGATGGTGTCAAGGAGCTGTTTTGGAAGTTCTACTTGCTCACGGACGAGGAAGCCGCTGCGCGTATCAAGCAGCTTGTCCAACCGCCGAAGACAGAACTCGCGCCGCAACCCGCAACGCAGGCAAAGCCACGGAAGCCGCGCGTCAAAAAGCCCGCACGAACAGCGGCGGGTACAGACCCGTCAGCTTCACCGCTGCCCCAATCTGCGGTGGTGCCACAACAGACGATTGTTCCACAAGCACCGGTTGTTGCACCAACCGAACAGCCGTCTGAGCAAATTCCTGTTCCAGCAACGGTGATCGATGATCCGTTCTTGCAACAATTGCTTGCGTTCTTTGCTGCAAACAACATTACTATTCTTGAGCAGATCGTGCTCAAGAAGAAGAGCGAGTATGATTTTGTCGTGCAGCTTACGTCTCCAGTAGGGCAATTGCATTATTATTGCAAGGCAAAAAACAAGGCAAAAGTGAGCGAGGCGGACGTGAGTCATGCGTTCGTGCAAGGTCAACTGAAGAAATTGCCGATCTTGTTCTTGACGCCAGGCACGTTGACGAAGCCAGCGCAAGACTTGCTCAAGGAGCTCAAGGGGCTTACGGTCAAGCAGGTGTAAGATGGGTGTGAATCTCAAGGAGCTCGTCACCAAGAAGCCCATCACGTTTGAGGACCTCAAAGGCAAGGTGCTCGCGATTGATGCATACAATATCCTGTACCAGTTCCTGAGTACCATCCGGACTCCTGATGGCAGGCTCCTGACTGATAGCAAGGGCCGTGTAACGTCGCACTTGATCGGTTTGTTCTCACGAACCGCAAACTTCCTGAGACAAGGCTTGAAACCGGTATTTGTGTTTGATGGCAAGATGCCTGCGCTCAAGTATCACGAGATCGAGAAGCGCACCGCGATCAAGGAAGAGGCAGCGAAATTGTACGAACAAGCCGTGCGTGAAGAGGATGTCGAGGCCATGCAGAAGTATGGTGCACGCACATCTCGACTGACCAGGGAAATGGCAGAGGAGGCAAAGACCGTATTGCAGTTGATGGGCGTTCCTGTGGTCCAGGCGCCAAGCGAGGGCGAAGCCCAAGCATCATTCATCGTCAGGCAGGGTGATGCGTGGGCTGTCGTGAGCCAGGACTATGATTCTTTGCTCTATGGCGCAGACCGGCTCATCCAGAATCTTTCAATCGCAGGAAAGCGTAAGAAGAAGGGCGTGCTCGGCACGATCACTGTGCAGCCAGAGATGATGGAGTTCAAGCAGGTCCTGAAAGAGCTCACCATCAATCATGACCAGCTCATCGCGCTCGCGATGCTTGTCGGAACAGACTATCATCCCGGCGGCGTTAAGGGAATTGGTCAGAAGAAGGCGCTCGCCTTGGTGAAAGATCACAAGAAGCCGGAAAAAATCTTTGAGGCAGCGAAGTGGAGTGAACACTGTGACGTTGACTGGAAGGAAATCTTTGAGTTGTTCAAGAAGATGCCGGTCACCAAGGAGTATAAGCTCACGTTCAAGGCGCCGGACAAGGATGCGATCAAGGAATTCCTCATTGACGAGCGCGATTTCGGCAAGGAGCGTGTGGAAAAGACATTGGAAGAACTTCATGCACAGCACGGCAAGCGCCAACAGAAAGGTTTGGGTGATTTCTCATGATGAATTATTTTCATCATGCCCGTCAACCAGGGGTTGACGACGGATGAGGCTCAAGGATGCCTTGAAAGGCAAGCTGGCAGAGAAAGAGCTGCGTTTGCTCCGCGGTTTTGACGTGATTGGTGACATCGCGATCATGGAAGTTCCGCGTGAACTCGCCAAGAAGGAAAAAAACATCGCGCAGACCCTGCTTCAGCTCTTGCCGTACATCAAG
>CAYYLN010000033.1:0-6178 GCA_964472615.1 uncultured Methanosarcinales archaeon | reverse complement strand
CGCAAAACAACAGTGCACAAGGAGCACGGCCTTGAGTTCGCGATGAATGTGGCGACGTGCTATTTTTCTCCACGACTGTCAACCGAGCGTTTGCGCATCGCGCAGCAGGTGAAGCAAGGCGAGCATGTGCTTGTGATGTTCTCAGGTGTTGCTCCGTACGTGCTTGTCATCGCAAAGCACTCGCCTGCATTCCGCGTGTATGGTATTGAGGCAAATCCTGCAGCACACAAATACGCAGTTGAGAACGTGCAGCGCAACCGGCTCAGTCACAAGGTCGTGCTCATTAAGGGTGATGTGAAAAAAGTGATGCCCAAGATGCAGTTCGACCGGCTCGTGATGCCGTGGCCGCAGCGCGCCAATGAGTTCTTGGATGTCACGCTGAAAACAGTCAAGAAGGGTGGTATGATTCATTATTATGACTTCCAGCCCGAGGGCGATTTCTCAGAAGCAAAACAGCTTGTTCTCAAAGCATGCAAGAAGGCAAAGAGGAAGTGCAGGATACTCAAGGTTGTTGAATGCGGGCAGGTGGGCGTGCGGACGCACCGTGTCTGTGTTGATTTCAACGTGCATTAAGTCGTCACAAAATTACCCGAACATCGATACATAGTCGTCTTCAGTAGGTTCGCCGGCCTTGAGCTTGTCGATGGCGAGGAAGAAGTCTTCTTCATTGACTTTGATCCTGCTGTCGCGGATTGCGAAATAGCCTGCTTCGGTGGCCACTGCCTTGATTTCTGCGCCAGAGAATCCGTCCATGGCAGCAACGACATCAGGGGAATTGATCTTGTTCATGTTCATGCTTTTTGTGTGGATTTTGAAGATTTCCTTGCGCCCGTCTGCGTCAGGGAGGGGCACGTAGATCCTTCGGTCAAGCCTGCCGGGTCTGAGGACTGCGGTGTCGAGGATGTCGCGGCGGTTGGTGCAGCCGATGATCTTGACATTGTCCAGCGGCTTGAAGCCGTCGATTTCTGCGAGTAATTGCATGAATGTGCGCTGGACTTCGCGCTCGCCTGATGTTCCGACATCGATGCGTGTGGCAGCGATCGCGTCAAGTTCGTCGATGAAGATGATGCTGGGCGCTTTTTCGCGGGCCAGTTGGAAGATTTCCTTGACGAGTTTCGCGCCTTCACCGATGAATTTTTGGACGAGTTCTGAACCAACGACTTGGATGAATGTGCTATTGGTGCTCGCAGCAACTGCCTTCGCGAGCAGGGTCTTGCCCGTGCCCGGCGGTCCGTACAGGAGGATGCCCTTGGGTGGATGGATGCCCACCTGCTTGAATAACTCAGGCTTTTTCAGCGGCAGTTCGATGACTTCCTTGATTTCCTGCATTTGATCACTGAGCCCTCCGATATCATTCCATCGGATTTCTGGCCGTTCCAGGATCACGAATTTTTCAACATCGAATTTTTTGCTTGCAGGGACTTTACGGACAATGGTAAGGTTCTTCTGTTCTGCAAGCACGCTGTCGCCTGGCAGAAGGCCTTCGCAACTGGATGCGACTTCGACGAAGAACTCGTTGCCGTTGGGCAACCTGACCAAGGCTTTGCTTTCGAGGATGTCGCGGATTTCGCACGCGATCAATGGTGCCTTGCGGAATTTTTCAAGTTCGCGCTCGAGATTATCGACACTCTCGCGCAGAAATCTGTTCTCTTCCTCGAGACCGCTCACGTTGGTTGCGTAGGAATAACTGACGTCATCAACTTTGTCGTTGTTGTTCGTCATTGAAGTCCTGTTGAACGCAACCTTGTTTATAAATCTTATGGCAAGCTTTTTATCGTGTCACATCAAAGCCCTGGACATGTTCCAGCAGCTGTTTTGCGTTTCCTTTACTGAAGTGTTTGCGTACAGGTTCCAACTGTATGTTAATCGCAGCAGCGACTGCCTTCTTGAGGTCTTGCGGGTGGAGCTTGCCTGATGCGTAGGCATTCGCGAGCTCATCAAAACTCTTCAATCGGAGTTCGCCGCCGAATTTTGTCGGCCGCTCAATGGTGAGTGATGATTGCTTCTCGAAAATAATGTGCTTGCAGTATTCAAGGACAGGGTTTTCCTCGATCTGTTTTGCAGGACAGTACGCGTTCCCGATTTTGCGTTCGACGTCAGCGACAGAGTCAGTCATGAAGATTGCAGCGTCAGGTTTGCTTTTGCTCATCTTGAGCGTGATCGTGCGCTCGATCTTGTCATCACCTTCTCCAGCAGACTGCTGCTGGAGTCCCATGAGCATGTGGTGGTGCACTGCGACAGGTTTCCAGAGGCCAAGCTTGGGTCCGAGTTCCCGGGCGAGGATGTTGACCTTGCGCTGGTCCATGCCGAGCTGGCAGATGTCAACCTTCAGGTGGAAGATGTCTGCGGTTTGCATTGCAGGATAGAGCACTTGGGATGTGTATTGCATTTCTTTTTCTTCGCGGCCCATGATTTGTCCGCAACGGAGCATGCGCTGGATTGTGGTGTGTCGCGCGACCTGTACGACCTTCTTCCAATAGTCAGGATCGTCCACGAACGTGCTGCAGTTCACAAACTCGACGTTGTCCAAGTCCATGCCGCTTGCCCGCCATACTTCCTCGAAGTATTTGCCGACCGTGTGGATTTTGTCGAGGTCTCCGCCGAGTTTGTTGTTGAGCCAGGCGTGCCAGTCTGCGACAAGCATCTTGAACTTCACTCCTGCCGTGGTCATCTTGTTGACATTGATGGCCCTGAGCAGGCCTTGCGCGATGTGGATGTTTCCTGAGGGCTCAAAGCCGTCATAGGCGACCGGATTCTTTTTCTTGGACAGGAGTTCGCGGAGCTCTTCTTCAGTCAGAATTTCCTCACCGACTTGCCTGATGAGCGCCACTCGTTCGTCGATGTTCATGTCCCATTCCCGGGCAAGACGTTATTTAAATCTTTCTCCAACACGTGTTCGAAAGATTTAAATACAAGCTGCGCTCATTCGCGAGGAGTAAAACATGGTGGCATATGGCAACAACTGATGAAAAGAAATTCTCCAAGCAATTGATGGGCAAGACCGTGGTCAGCAAGTCAGGCAAGCGTTTTGGTGAGGTCGGTGACATTGTGTTCGAGACCAAATCAGGCGAGCTCATCCACGTGGTCTTGAGCAATCCGACGACCTACACCGAGAAGCTCGAGCTGGAGAAGGACAAGGAAGGCAGGTTGTTGATCCCGTACAGCGCAGTCATCGCGACCGGCGATTTCTTGGTCGTCTCTGAAGAAGACATTGTGTAATTCTTTCCCCATATCTTTTTAAATCGGTCACATTTGTGTCCTATGCACGGGTCGCGTCGGCTGTGCGCCTTGTTCCTGCGACTGGCAGCGACAGGGAAGCAGCCGGCTAAACCCTGATGATATTCATTGGGGGTTTATGGAAGAGAACTCAATTATCTGGACTGAGAAATATCGCCCCAAGACGTTTTCTGAGGTGCGCGGCCAGGATGCGATCGTGAGCAAGCTCAGAGCTTTTGTGCAGCAGAAGAACCTGCCGCACGTGCTCTTTGCAGGCCCGCCAGGTGTCGGGAAGAGCACGCTGGCATTGGTGATTGCGCGTGAGTTGTTTGGCGAGAACTGGCGTCAGAACTTCTTGGAACTCAACTCATCTGACGAGCGTGGCATCGATGTCGTGCGTGTCAAAGTCAAGGATTTTGCCCGCACCAAAGCAATCGGTACGGTGCCGTTCAAGATCATTTTCTTGGACGAGTGTGATGCATTGACCAAAGAGGCCCAGCAAGCTCTGCGACGCACGATGGAGAACTACACGAATACCTGCAGGTTCATTCTCGCAGCGAACTATTCAAGCAAGATCATTGATCCCATCCAATCGCGATGTGCGGTCTTCCGCTTCAAGCCATTGCCTCAAGAAGAGGTCTTCGCGCTCATTGACACGATCGCAAAGCAAGAACAATTGAAACTCACTTCTGACGCAAAAAAAGCACTGTATGATGTCTCTGAAGGAGACTGCAGACGTTTGGAGAATATCTTGCAAAGCTGCGCGGCCATGCAAAACGTGGTCGCATCTGAACATATCTTCTCGTTGGCCAGCATGGCGCAACCGAAAGAGCTTGCGCAGCTCTTGCAGACGGCGTTGGCGGGTGATTTCGTGAAAGCACGCGACTCATTGCTCGACACGATGCTGAAGTACGGCCTTTCCGGCCTTGATGTGATCAAGCAGATTCAGAGAGAAGTCTGGAATTTGTCTATTGACAATCGCGCAAAGGTTGCATTGATTGACAAGTGCGGCGAGATTGAGTTCAGGCTCGTGGAAGGTTCTGATGACTTCGTGCAGTTAGAAGCCCTGTTGGCGCATGTGAGTGCGATCAAGAAATAATTTGTGATGATTGGTCTCTGTGCTGTAAGCACCCGACTCGGAAAATGGGTTTAATGATTTTGTTCAACTTGTCTCAGGGCTTTCTTCGCCTGAGCTCTTGACCGTGATCTGGGTCTGCTTGAATTCTTCGTAATCATACACTGCCTTGATGCTGATCTGCTGCTCGAAATCAGTGCGTGAGGTCACCGTTTGCGTGCACGAGACGACTTTCTTTCCCTCGAAGAGCGTGGTGAATCCTTCTGCCTTAGTTCTTGACGTAGTCAGACCGGTGCAGGACAGTCCTGGCATGCCCGTGTCGATGATGACGTACACGCGGTTTTCCTTGGCGCGCGTGCTGCGGTCGCAGCTCGAGCCGCGCTCAAAGATCTCGCCAGTGCCCGCATTGCTGATCTCGAAACTGAACCTGATCTTGTCCTTTGCTCCTGCAGTTTCCTTGACCGCGCCGATTTGGACAGGAGAGCCGGAGTTGAAGACCGGCTTGTCTTCGTTGATCTCGCAGATTCCACCTGCTTCAGGGGTGAGGATGTTGGAGCGTATGCAGAGTTTGCTCACCGCATCGGCTGCATAGGTATAACAAACATCGGCGCGTAGGGGGAATGCGACTTGTGCGCCGCTGATGGGTGAGAAGTGGTTCAGCCCGGTGAATTCGACAAAGGCAGGCGTGCTTGGCAGAATATTGCCTTGGGCGTCCTTGCGCATGCCGATGACATCGTCGTCAGGGCTCTTGCGTAGGTCTTCCTCGAGCTTGCCGAACTCTGCGGGATTGATGCCGGAAAGCTTGACGTGTACGCGGTTCGCGAGGACATCGGTCTCGCCCCTGTTCTCGAGCTTCACGATGACGTCAAAAGGGTCCCTGCCGCCGTCAAAGACGTCTGTTCGCAGGTCGACAAAGTCCGCGACGATGCCGGTGGTTCCGCCGACGAAGGGTGTGGTGAGGTCGAGCTTTTCTCCCTTCTTCGCCCCGCCCGCGCATCCTGCGAGCAGGATGAGAATAATCAGCGATGCGGTGACAACGGAACGCATGTGCGTTTATCGAGAATACTTGTTAATAAACCTTTCGTTCAGATGTTCGGCAGAATCTCCACATCCTTGAACAGGGATTGCCGATACCCATACCGCAAGACAACGGTCAATGGCGTCACATACGTTGCTTCGCCGCGCGGTCGGTCGAATTCGCAATAGACAAGCCCTTGGCCGTTCGTCAGTCGTACGTGGCCACGGTCTAATGGCCTGCAGCTGCCGCGGATGGAAACGCCGCTCACGATGACATCCGTGAGCTCGACATAGTCGATTTCGTCAAAGCCCAATCCCCCTGAAGGGCTGCACTTGTTGAGCACTTGTCCGCCTGAGCGGAAGACTTCGCCGCCGCCCACGTTCTGGACGTGGATCTTGAAGCGTGTTTTGCCTGGGCTCGCATCGGTCTCGATGAGCGTGACAGCAATGGGTGCTCCTTGACCGCCTCCCAAAGGCCTGTTTTGGGGTATGCACACTTTTTGCCGGATGGTTGGCGCATACGGGTCAGGATCAATGCAGACATCGGCAGGAGCGACTGTTTCGTATTCGTAGCATGCGGTCGCAAGCAGTCTTACTGGGTACCTGTTTTGCAGGATGCGCGTCTGTGCACGGAAGGAAACAGTGTCGAAGCCGCCTTGGCCGATGAACTGCGTCCTGCCTTCAAGCAGGGGAATCTGTTCTCCTGCAGGCGAGATGCCTGCAATGATGCCCGGGTCAAAGCCAGAGAGATAGACGCGGTCTCCTGGGCCGCCGAGCGTGTACGTGCCTTGGTTCTCGAGTTCGAGCACTGCTGCGAGCTCTTCGCCAGAAAACAATCGTGGCGGCGGCAGGTTCTGTGAGAATCGCATC
>CAYYLN010000032.1:0-10240 GCA_964472615.1 uncultured Methanosarcinales archaeon | reverse complement strand
CAAAAAAGCCGTCAAAAGCGAACACCGGAGAATATTCCATGCGGTCCGGCTTCTTCGTGACCCTGAGGACCCGCGTGCATTCGGTCGCGAAATCCTTGAATTTCTGCCAGCGCGACGGCTTTGCCTCAGCTGCTTCGGTCGTGCGCGGCACATACACCTGCGTGGGAGCGATCGGAGCCGCGATCTGTTGCGGTTCCTGCTGGACTTCCTTGGGCACTTCTGTCGGCATGATCGCAGGTTCGGAAGGACTGGGTTGCTCTGCTACATCAGGAACTTCAGGCTTGTTCTGCTCGTCCATACGTTGTAAAAACTGCAGCTCGTTTATATAGATTTCGAGATGTGCGAACGCATCTCGAGATCTCCGCCAACTGCGTTGGCGATAGGTTTCGAGCGAAGCGAGGGTCTTTGTGGCGAAGCCACATGAGAAAATAATACATCAATAAAGCTCAATCAACAAATTCAATTCCGAGTTCATTCTCGATCTCCTTCCTCTCAACGCTGGAGATCGTCTTACCCGAACCAAAGATCTGCGGGCTCTTGACGCCGGTCACGATGAGCATGCAGCGCAATGACTGCCCAAGATCCTCATAGATCTGCGCGCCCCAGATGATCTTTGCGTCTTCGGAAAGCCTGCTGGAGACGGTCTCCACGACCTTGCGCGCCTCATTCAGCGTGAGGTCCTTGGAACCCGAGATGTTGATCAGCGCGCCGCTCGCACCGGTGATATCGACGTCGAGCAGGGGATTGGTGATCGCCTTCTCCACCGCTTCGGTGGCCCTGTTCTCGCTATCGCTCTCGCCGACACCGATCAATGCGACGCCGCCATTGCGCATGACCGCGCGGATGTCTGCGAAATCAAGATTCACCAGCCCTGCACGCGTCACGAGCTCTGCAATGCCCTTGACCGCATTGGTCAGGATCTCGTCAGCGACCTTGAATGCCGTGTGCAACGGCAGGTCAGGAGCGAGATCAAGCAATTTGTCATTCGGGATCACGATGAGCGTATCCACGAGCTGCTCAAGCTTTTCCAAACCGATGACGGCGTTCTCGTAGCGGCGATTGCCTTCCATGGTGAACGGCATCGTGACGACGCCGACCGTGAGGCAGCCCATCCTCTTGGCAACATCCGCCACAACAGGAGCCGAACCTGTTCCTGTGCCGCCGCCAAGGCCGCACGTGATAAAGACCAGGTCTGCACCCTGCAGTGCATTCTTGACGTCATGCTCGTTCTCGCGCGCTGCCTCCTCGCCGATCTTGGGATCAGCGCCTGCGCCAAGACCTTTGGTGACCTCGCGGCCGATGAGAATCTTCTTGTCTGACGTGGTATACAGCAAGTCCTGCGCGTCGGTGTTCACGGCAATCGTCTCTGAGCCTTCAATGCCGACTTCGGTGATGCGATTGATCGTGTTGTTGCCGCCGCCACCGCAGCCGACGACCTTGATCGTGGCACGCTGGCGCGAGAGCAATTCTTCAAGCTCCTGATCAGCAGCATTCGCTCCCTGTGGCTTGCGCTGGGTCAGTTTCGGATCGCTTGATGCAGAAGGTGGTCGTGGTATGTCCATGTGGTCTCTCACCGATCATCCAATACAGAAATCGTCGGCTTCCCGACTATATAAATTTTATTGTGCTGCAGTTTTTTTCTCTTCAGCCGGCTTCTTCTCCGCGGCCTTTTCTTTCGCTGCCTTGATCTCGGTGTCCATGCCCGTGAGCTCCTTGATCTTCTTCTGCAATTCAGGGATAATGGGCTCAGGCAACTGCTGCGTCAACGTGACCGTTCCCTTGTTGCCATCGACGCTGATCGCCTCAGGCTCGATGTTCAACAGCATGGTAAAGATCGACTTCAATTGCTCTTTCTTGTCTGTGATGACCTTGGTGATCTTCACCTGATAGACGACATCCTTGCTCGCGAGCGGGTGGTTGAAGTCCACCATGACCCTGCCGCCTGTCACTTGGAGAATCGTGCAGATCATGCCATCGATATTCAATCGCAAACCCGGAACTGGCTGGATCCTCTTTTCTGAGAACTTCTTCGCAGGAATCATCTGGATGAGCTTGGCATTCTTCTTGCCGAACGCGTGCTCGGCAGCAAGCTCGATCGTGTACGAGCCAGGTTC
This sequence comes from uncultured Methanosarcinales archaeon, assembly GCA_964472615.1. Lineage (GTDB taxonomy): Archaea > Nanobdellota > Nanobdellia > Woesearchaeales > ARS49 > JAWAAW01. Next base: position 8,126 of record CAYYLN010000032.1, on the reverse strand, counting down.
CTTGCCGATGAGCTTCTCTTCCAATCCCTTCAGCAACTGCCCTTGGCCAATGCACACCACAACCGGCCCATAGCGTGCCTGCGGCGGCAGATCATTCGCTTTTGCGACCGCGGCCTCAGTCGTGTCAAAAATAATATTGCCCTCTTTAAGCCGGCCGGTGTATTCGATCTCGACAAAGTCCTTTTCCTTGAGAGACATGACAAAAGCTCGTAGAGAACTCTTCTTAAAGCTTTCGTCGCTCCTTGACGATGCCGTGCTCCTTCAAAAACGCCAGAATCTTGTCCACGATCTGTTCCTGAGTCACGCGCGTCGTGTCAATGACGAGGTCATGGTTCTTCGGATCGGTATAATCAACACCATACAGTCGCTTGTAGCGCTCTCGCTCGCTCGCAAAACGCGCAGCAATGTTCTGTTTCGTTTTCTCAAGCGTTACGTTCTCTTGTTCATCAGGCCGTCGCGCTGCAAAGATCCTGCGCGCTGCTTCATCCCCAGAGACCGTCAACAGAATCTTCACCGCGTTCGGGATGAAATGCCAGCCCAAACGCGAGTCAATCACGAATTTGTCCTCTTCCATGCCCAGCTCGACCGTCCGCTTGTCAATCTCATCATCGACCGAACGGTCCTTCAGCGCCTTTGCCGTGAGCGCTTCGAGCGTGGTATCACGCTCCTGCGCCATGGCGCGCATGAAATCACCAGCAGAATAATGCCTGTAGCCGAGCTTCTTTGCGAGCAATTTCGCGATCGTGCTCTTGCCTGACCCTGGCGTGCCTGAGATGGTGATGATCATGCCTTGCAGGAGGACTCCTGTGCTATAAAAGATTTTGGTCAGAAGATTTAAAAACGGGGCGCTGTCAACTGTCTGGTGAGTGAAGATGCAAGACGAACAATTCTGGCATTCCATCGAAGACTGTGAGGCAGGCATTGAGTCCTCGGTCGACACGCTGACGCACAACACCACGCTGACGCACGCCGAACAATACCGCCAATTCCTCTCGCTGTGCGAAAGTGCAGAAGCATATTCCTCCAGCACGCGACAATACCGGAAGGGCCTTGCACAGATCCTCCGCGACCTGCGTGTTGATCCCTGGTTCCGGGCATTGGCCACGGCAAGATTCCAGCCGCCCGCGCCCAAGGTCAATGGGCAGCGCGAACAAGATATCAAAGAAATAATCGATTACTTCTGAGCAGAAGCTTTATAAATAGCTGGCCGTCAGAAAATCCCATTCTCACCATGACCAACCAAGTCCAGCCCATCTTCATTTTGCCTGAAGGCACGCAACGAACCACCGGCAAGAATGCGCAGCGCAACAACATCATGGCTGCGAAGCTCGTTGCCGAGACCGTGCGCACGACCCTGGGCCCCAAAGGCATGGACAAGATGATTGTTGATTCTCTCGGCGACATCACGGTTACGAACGATGGCGTCACGATCCTTGAAGAGATGCAGATCGAGCACCCTGCAGCGAAGATGGTCGTCGAAGTCGCCAAGACCCAGGAGGAAGAGGTCGGTGACGGAACCACGACCGCAGTCGTGATCGCAGGCGAGCTCCTCAAGCGAGCTGAAGACCTGCTCGACCAGGAAGTCCATCCGACCATGGTGGTTCGAGGATACCGCATCGCTGAAGAAAAAGCCATGGAAATCCTGAACAGCATCGCCGAACCGGTCACGGCAAAGGACGAATCATTGCTCAAGAAGATCGCCATGACCGCGATCACAGGCAAGAATGCCGAGATCGCCAAGGAACACCTCGGCGACATCGCGGTCAAGGCAGTCAAGCGCGTCATCGACATGGAAAACGGCGCAGTCGCGTTCGACAAGGAGAATGTCAAGATCGAAAAGCGCATCGGTGGAGCAATCGAGAACACCGAGCTCATCGAAGGCGTGGTGCTGGAGAAGGAGGCCGTGCATCCGGGAATGCCCAAGGACATCCACGACGCCAAGATCGCGGTGATCGACTCCGCCATTGAGATCAAGGACACGGAGATCGACGCCAAAATCCAGATCACCAACCCCCTGCAGATGCAGGAATTCATCGAGCAGGAAGAGAAGATGCTCCGCGACATGGTCGATAAGATATCCTTGTCCGGAGCGAACGTTGTGTTCTGCCAGAAAGGCATTGATGATGTTGCACAGCACTTCCTCGCCCAAAAAGGAATCTATGCTGCTCGCAGAGTCAAGAAGAGCGACATGGAAGCATTGGCGCGGGCTACCGGCGCGACCATCGTCACCAACCTCGACTCGCTCACGGCAAAAGACCTAGGCAAAGCAGGGCATGTCATCGAGCGCAAGATCGGCGACGAAGAAATGACCTTTGTCACGAACTGCAAGAATCCCAAGGCGGTCACCATCCTGTGCCGCGGAGGGACCAATCATGTTGTTGACGAGCTGAAGCGCACCATGACCGATGCCATCGGCGATGTCGCAGCATCGCTCAAGAACGGCAAGATTGTTGCCGGGGCAGGCGCACCAGAAATCGAGGTCGCAAAAGGATTGCGCAAGTTCGCAGATAGCCTGAGCGGCCGAGAACAGCTCGCAGTCCTCGCATTCGCTGACGCAATCGAGATCATCCCGCGCACACTTGCAGAAAACGCAGGCATCGACCCGATTGACATCCTCACCGAGCTCAAGGCAGCCCATGACAAGAAGCAGAAATGGGCAGGCGTCGACGTCTTCAAAGGCAAGGTCATGGATGCCTGGAACAACGGCGTCATCGAACCCCTCAAGATCAAGACGCAAGCCATCTCCTCTGCCAGCGAGGTCGCCCAGATGATCCTCAGGATCGACGACGTCATCGCCGGCGGCAAGCGCGACGGCCAGGGCGGCGGAATGCCTCCCGGCATGGGCGGCATGGAATAATAGCAGAACGCATGAATTAATGGAAAGATTGTGCGTTCTGCTATATGGCAAATCTCACAAAATCACTTCCAAAATTAATGAGATTTGCCATAATTCTCAGAAGTAATCACCGTCCCCAGACGAAACGTTTATATACCAATCGTGCCCTTGTTTCTTCGGACATTGTTGACTTGTTCCTAACAAGCCGACGAGCGCACGAACCAACGAGGAAACGAATTTCATGGCTGACGAAGACAAACCCAAGGGTGCTTCTCCGATCGATGAAGGCGAGGACTACGAGATCCTGCCGCAAAAAGAAATCCAAGAGCTGAAGAACGAGCTCCGCAAGCTCAAGGAATTCGAGATCACACCCAGCAAGAAAATGCAGGTCTCGCTGGTCGAAGTCGACGCGAAGCTCGACAAACTCCTCAGCATATTCGAGGAAGCGATGACTGCCCTACAGCTCGAAGAAGGCGGTCTGAGCTTCAAGGAGAAGATGAAACCTGTCGCGGAGAAGATGAACAAAATCCTCGAACAGAATTCTGAGATCGCACAAGGCATCGTGGCAGTCGCCGACCTGGTCAGGGACTTCCGCGACCACCTCGGCAAACGGCCCGTGATCAAGGAACCGACCATTGAGCCCACGCCGCCCATGCCTACACCGGCCTTTGCGCAGCCCTCGTTCCCGCCACCTGCAGGAGCACCACCGGCAATGCCGATGATGCCACCGGGAATGCCACCGCCGCCACCCCGCAGAAGGCGCTTCGGACTATGACCCGCGGTTATGATATCGGTAGCGCGCGTACGATGGTCGCCTATCTCGGCAAAGCATTCAAGCACTACAACGAACGCCAGTTCGCGCGCCAAAAACTCAAGGTCGAACTCTCCAAGCTCAAGAAAATCAGCACGCAATCGATGAAGAAATACGTGCACGACCTCGAGCGCAGCATTGCTGACGCCATCAGGAAGGAACAGCGCATCCTCACGAGCCAGCAAAAGGAGGACGTCTTCCACGGTGACCTCAACAGCCGCATCAAGGAACTCGAGGAACGCTTAGCCCGCTACTTCACCGTCCATGAGATCCGGGCGCAACGCGTCAAGCTGCTCGAGCATGCACTCATGACCGAACAGCAGACCAAGGGAGAACAGCTCGCGCTCATCAAGCACTCGCTCAAACACGCAGAGGACATCTACGAAAAGACAAAGAAAGGCAAGAAATATTCCAAAAAGCAGCTCGCGGCAGTCGGCACCACCTTTGGCGTCATCCGCGCGAAAATCGAAAAGCTCGAAAAGAAATACCGTTAGATATCCTTCGGCATCACGGTCCTGCGGTTATTCGCCTTGGCGCGCTCGATCGCATCGCGGACCATCTGCTCGACCTTCTTCGCCAACGCATCAGCGAAATCGCCAGAGACATTGAACGTTCCCGCAATCTCCTTGATCTTCGCCTTGACGACGATTGTCATAAAGAGGATATCCTGTTTTCGCAGTATATAAAGATTGCCTTACTTGTGCGTGAACCAGAACGTCAGCTTCGGGCCCTGCTTCTTGTCGAGCCTGACGAAACCGAAGCGTTCGAACTGCACGATCGTGCCTTCCTTCAACTGTTTCAGCCCTGGCTCGCCACACCCCTGTTTCGTGCTGCCATCAGGCATCATAACTTCGACCTTCGCGAGATCCTGCGCGACCGGCAGCCAGTGCATGATGCGCGCCCCTTTCTCGCGATATTCCTCGACATCGCGCGAATGGAAATGGAAGATTGCATCCTGTTTCACGAAATTGCCGCATTCCATCAAGCGGTAGATCGGTCCATCAATGAGTGCATCCACGTCATCCTTGGCAAGATAGAACTGTTCGTGCGTCATGAACTTCCGCTTGCCACGGTCAGGATGATCCGGATGCAACTCAAGCTCAACTGTCTGCAGGTGAGCACCGATGATCCTGACTTCGACCGGGTCAGCGACAAAGAAATACCGATTCGCGGTCGGCTCGAGCAGCTTGCGGTTGTGCGCGTCAATGCTCTTGAAGAATTCCTCCCGTGACACAGTCTTGTCGTTCTCGTTCACGCCCATGTCGATGGCCCACTGGACAAAGGTCTCGGGCTGGTAGCCGCGCCTGCGCAATGCCGCAAGGAATGGCAGCCGGATATCATCCCAGCCCGCGTACTTCCCTTGCTCAATTGACTGGCGTGTCTGTGTGGTGCTCACCTCGAAATCCTCGAAATTGATCCTGCCGACATACAAATGCACTGGCATCTTCCAGCCGAATGCGTCAAAGATGTGCTTTTGGCGCTTCTCGTTGTCCTTGTGGTCCTTTCCCCGGATCGTGTGCGTGATGCCCAGTTCATGATCATCAACAGCAACGGAGAAATTCATCAGCGGCCAGACCTTCTCCTTTGTCCCGGTCTTCGGGTGCACGTGATGATTGATCCTCATCGCAGGCCAGTCGCGCATGGCAGGATTTGGATCATTGATGTCTGTCTTGATGCGCAGCACTGCCTGACCGGGCTCATAGCCCGAGAACATCTTGTCCCAGCGCAACTGCTGCTCCTGCACCGGCAGATTCCTGCACGGGCAGGCCTTCTTCTTCTGGACGAGCTCGCGGAACACGTCAGGATTGCACGTGCACACATATGCCTTGCCCATCGATACGAGCTTTTCCGCATCATCATAATACGTGTGCAAGCGGTCAGACTGGGTGACCGTACTCTTGACATTGCCCTTGGTGAGCCACTGCGCGTCCTCCTCAAGCATCTTGTACGCAGGCGTATAGATGTTCTCAGGATTCGTGTCTTCGATGCGTAAGATCATGGTACCGTTATACTTTCTACAATATTCAGAATTCAAATTCAAGACATATGCGTGACCGATGTGCAACGGCCCTGAAGGCGACGGTGCGATGCGCATCACCACCTTGCCCATTTCGGCGTTCGGAAGCTCCTTGAGCACATGCTCCTGTTTCTCATGTTTTTCAATCAGCAGTTCCGGGGCTGTTTTCTCAAGCTCTGTTCGCTGGGCGTCTGGTGACATGGTGTTTACATCATTCACAATGGCTGCGACCTCGCGAGCCAAGGTCTTGAGCTGGTCTTTCAGGTCAGGCTGCTCTGCGAGCAGTTTTCCTATCACCGAACCGGGATTCGCCTTGCCGCCATACCGGAAGGCATTCTGCAACGCCCACGTGCGGATTGTTGACTGTAACTCCGTATCCATCATGATTGTAAAGGAATTGTGGTGTATATAAATTTTACATATCCGAGATAATGTCATCGGACAGAGACTTGTCGCCAACCCGCGGATTGGCGAGTGTCGGAAATCTGCTGATTTCCGAGCATGCTCGCCGACTTTGTCGGCGACACATGCTCGACAATGAGCACATTGTCGACACTTGCGACCTTCGGTCGCTCGTTATCTTATATTTCAGAAAACGGCGCAATCTTCTGCTTCGCGCGCTTCAGGTGCAAGGCCGTGTCCTGCATCCTCACTGCAAACGCATCTGCCGCGTGCTCCTCTGCATCGATACGCTCACTGAGCGAGGCGAAATGTGCCACGGGTGAGAAAACACGCGCAAGCCAGGTCGAGAATTTCGCGACCGAGGACTTTTGTCGCACATGCCCGAGCTCGTGCAGGAGGACTGCATCCTGTTCCTTCCTCGCAAGCAGTTCGAACATGCCTACACTCATCAAGACATCCTTTCCGAAGGAAAACGCCAACGGCTTTGCCGTATCCAAGACCCAGAAGCGTACACCACGGATGCCTGCACCATGAGCCAGCTTCTGGTAGCGTTCATCACGCAAGGGCTTTGCGTGATAGAACTTCTTATAGAGTGCTGGCGCGACATAGTATCCGCCGATGATCGCAGAAAGGAATGCGACAGGGATCAGTGCGGTGAACAGGCGTGTGTACACGACGCTGCAGAACGTCAGCAGTCCCTGCACGAATGGGATGTTGCACGGCACTGCGACCGCGAAGTCAAGCAATGGCAGCATGAGGAAGAAGAGGTGTGCATAGAGATACCGCGCTTTCGGATGCTCGCGCCAGTACAGAAAGCTGATAAGCGCGAGCGCCCAGGAGATAATGAGCACGCTCAGGTGCAACGGGTTCGCGAAAAATGCGGTAATCGTTTCGAGCAGCATTGTTTACCTCTTCTTGTGGTTGAAGCGCTCGTTGAAATAGCTCACTGCAGTGCTTCCGAACTTCGCGATGAGCTTGTCCACTGCGGTCGCGACCACGGATTTCTCAAACTGCCGCTGATCCGAGGTTGGGAAATAGATGTATCGCAAACCGCCACGGCCGGTTTCCATGTCCCGCTTGACAATGCCGCGCTCATGCAAGCGGTCCAGCAAGACCGCGACCGAGCTCAACGCAAGCTTGCGCCGGCCCTTAAGCTTGTCATAGATAGCACGCACCCGCATCTTCCTGTCTGGCCAGATGACCTTGAGAATGTCTTGTTCCAAAGGACTCAGCATAGCATCAAATGCGGTCACCGTGGACTTCATGCGGGTGGTGAAGGAACCCTTCTATAAATAGTTTACGCTTGTTTTACACTTCACGTAAGGGTTTTTCCTTGTGCCGAACCATGCGGAAGATGAGGAAAGCGAGCACGGCAATGAGAAACACGCCGAGCGCATTGCCCCAGACTGATGTCAGGACTGGGGATGACACCAGACGCTCATTCATGTCGACAAACAACTCCATCGTCCATGGCAGGTATTGGGGAATCGTGTTCATGAAGAAGAACGTCCCTGACTGCGCAATCATCAAACCGCCGACGGCAAGGAGAATGAGGCCTCCCAGAATATTATAGGTGTGCGTATGCACCTTTTTTCTGAACAGCTTGAACTCGGCGTGCTTGCCACGGATCCAGGATGCATTTGCCCAATCATATTTGTCTGCGAGCGCTGATACAATAAGCAATGGCACTGAGACGCCGAGCGCGTATGTTCCGAGCATCAGCGCGCCCTTGAGTGCCGTGCCTGTGTGCGCGGCAAGGATGAGTATGCCGGTGAGAATCGGACCGATGCACGGCGTCCAGCCAATCGCGAAAAAGAAACCCATCACGCCCGTGCTCAGCGCGCTCGCAGCTTTCTTGTGATCGAGCTTGAAGTAAAAGATGCTGAAGCCGAGGTTGAGAATCAAAAGAATGCCGAAGAACACGAGCGCGAATCCCGAGAAGAATGCGAATGGCATTTTGTACTCGTTCAGGAATGTGCCTGCGCTGCCCGCAAGCACGCCAAGCAATGCGAATGCGATGGTCATGCCCAACGCGAACGCCGCCATCATGAGCACGGCAC
>CAYYLN010000031.1:3691-10841 GCA_964472615.1 uncultured Methanosarcinales archaeon | reverse complement strand
ACTTCGTCCATTTCGGGTCTTCGATCTCATCGCTGATGTCCTTCATCTCACACGCCAAACAAACCGGCCGTTGCTTGTAGTATGTGATGAGGACCATGTTATTCTTGCACACGATGCATCGCTGCTGGTAGGCCATGTGTTCAGGAACCAATGGTCATTTTATAAACCCTTGTGGACCGCAACCCATAGATAACCCTCTGGGCTGCGCAGGAGCATGGCGAGGGGTATACAGCACCACTACAACGAATACGCGAAGAAGTATAACCTTCCTGACTTCCCGCTCGTTGACAAGGAATTCGAGGTCTCAGGCATTGACAAGCCGAATTTCTTGCTCCGATCAATCAGGCGCAAGATACGCGAACGCTTGGATGATGTGGCACAGATGCTTGATCCTTTGCTCCAGCCGGATGCTGGTTCGTTCGCGAGCCTGTTCGAGTACCGTTCCTTGACTGAGGGTGACCGGAAAGAGGTGCTCAGGCATTTTCAGACGCTCATGGCATTGTTGCTCTCGTGCATTGATGCCGAGCTGAGCGCAGACGAAGCGCAGGATGCAACAGTCATCACGCGTGCAGCAAAGGAATGGCCTCAGATTCGTGAGGCTTTGCGTCCGTTCGTGCAAAAGATCGCTGCTGCCTGGCCGAAATCCTTTGAGCACAGGGATGTTGTGGGGTATTTCGGGTGAAGAAGCTCGTCATTCTCGGCCCGCAGGGATCAGGCAAAGGCACACAGGCAGACCTGCTGAGCAAGCGCTACAACATTCCGCATATCGATGTGGGCCAAGTGCTCCGCGAGCACGTTACCAAGAAGACCGAGATCGGCAAGAAGCTCGAGGAACCGATGAAGAAGGGCGAACTCCTGCCGCATGATCTCATTGATCCAGTGGTTGAACAGCGCCTGAGCGAGCCTGACTGCAAGAAAGGGTTTGTGCTTGACGGTTATCCGCGCCAGCTCGAAGAGGCAGAATTCCTCGACAGTATCGCTGATCTTGATGCAGTAATCGTGCTCGAGATCCCGGATACTGTCGCGGTCAAGCGCCTCTCAGCAAGGCGGATATGCCTTGGCTGTACTGCGTTCTTGTATGGCCTGCCTAAAGAGATCGGCAAGGAATGCCAGGAGTGCGGCGGCAAGCTGGTGCAGCGCGAAGACGACAAACCCGCAGCGGTCAAGCAGCGGCTGAAGCTCTATCACGAGGAGACTGAACCGTTAATAGAATACTACAAACCGCGTGACATCTTGCACCGTATTAACGGCACTGGCACTGTCGAAGAAGTCTTTCAGCGCATCATGCACGGACTCAGCTAAAGAATTGCCGCACGAACTCGGTCGCATAGCTGCCTGGCGGCAGCGTGAAGATTAGCTTGACTTTTTTCTTGCCTTGATTGAGCTCATCATTTTCGAGCGTGCCCATTTGGAAATCACGTGCCTCGGCAAACACGTCGCGCTCAGTCCCTTCTGAGCTGAGCTCAGGGAATTCCTTGATGACGAAATCACGCACCGAGACGCCTTCGCGCTTTAGGATTTCGCTGAGCTGCGTATCGGGAACCGTGCCAAAGCCCGCAATCGGAAGTTTTGCGTTATCGTGGTGCGTTTGCGCGTGCTTCTGCGCGAGCTCATTCCACAGCAATGACTGATAGGCATGCACGTACAATTTCAGGAGCTTGAGCGGCAGCATTTTGAGCGCGCCGAGATAGTTCTTCGGCGAAGCAGCAAGCACCTGATGCATTTTTTGCGCAGCAGGGCTCTTGCCCGCGAGGACCAACGCAACCGCCTGCTTGAAATCACGCTTCACCAATGCCTTTCCAATGGCTGCGTTGTTCGTGCTGAAGCGTTGCTCGCCAAAGAGATTCACAAAGCGCGTCTTCTTTTGAGGCAAGGCATCATTATCGCGCACCATGATCTCAAACTGATTGCCTTTCAAATCGCCGAGGCTCACAGGCTTGTCGCCTTTGCCTAATGGCGTGAGCGTGATGTCTTTGAGCGCAAGGCTGCGGATGGTCTCAGGAGCGATGCTCGTTACCGAACAGACTTGTTCGGTCACGGCGACCTTATCCTTGTTTCCTGCGCAACCAAGCCATTTCAATGGGCACCTGAGCCCTGCCGCAACCATCTGCATTGCCTGCAGCGTGGTCCAATTCCTTTTCTTCAGCACGAAGTACGTGTAGTTCCCGTCCTTGCCCGGCTCGACCGTGCTCAGTTCCTTGACGATGAAGTCCTCGGGCAGCTGTTTGAGCTTCATGCCGAGGGGTGGCAGGGTAATCTTTATATAGCCTCTGGATGGAGGATTCTTGTGCTGCGCCCGTAGTTTAGCTTGGACAGAACGTTCGGTTCCTAAACGGCATTTGCCGTAGAAAGACCGAAAGATCGGGGGTTCAAATCCTCCCGGGCGCGTCGATGGGGAACATCATCTATGCAGTCGCTGGCGAAGGGTACGGGCATGCCACGCGCAGCAAGCCCATCATTGATTTCTTGCGCAGGCACCACAACGTCAATGTTGTTGCTGGTGGCAAGGCATTGATGTACTTGCGTCGTTTTTTCCCTGTTTCTTTGATCGCGAGCACGTACCTTGTCTACCGCAACAACAGCGTGAGCACGTGCCTCACATTCTTGTTGAACCTGATCCGTGCACCGCTCTACCTGTTGTCCTTTCTGAAAATGCTCTGCATCATGGTCATGCGCAGTCCTGATGCCCTCGTCACTGATTTTGAAGAATGGAGCACCTATGCCGCGTTGCTCACCGGAGTGCCGATCGTCAGCGTTGACAACGAGAACATCATAACGAACGCAAAAATCGATCTTCCCAAGCATCACCGGTGGAATTTTGCCAAGGCGTGGATCGTCACGAAATGCATCATTCCTTTCGCTCATGCGATCGTGATCCCCTCCTATTTCTTCCCGCCATTGAGCAATGATCGTGCGATGTACATCAACCCCATCATTCGCAAAGAGATCGCGCGGCGCAAGCTAACTCATGGCGAGCACGTGTTGGTCTCTCAGACTTCTTCGACAAACAAGCAATTGTTGACTGTGCTCAAACAATTTCAACGACAGCACTTTGTGATCTACGGTTTTCCCCGTGAAGGCAAGGATGGCAATCTCCATTTTAAGCGCTTCGATGAGCAGGGGTACTTTGATGATCTTGCGTCTGCAAAAGCGGTCATCGCGAATGGCGGTTTTTCATTGCTGAGCGAGTCCTTGTTCTTGCGCAAGCCTGTTCTTTCCATTCCGGTCACGGGCCAGTGCGAGCAGATCATGAATGCGCACGCTCTCGAGAGATTGGGGTATGGGATGATTGCGCACCAGGCATCGGTCGCGGTGCTCAAGAAGTTCTTTGCGCGATTGTCAACGTATCGCGAAGCTTTAAAAGTGCTCCCACGATGGGATTCCTCACAGGAATTGAGGAAGATTGAGGGGGTACTGAAGCGTGTCACGGCATAAGACAGCGATCACGGTCCTTGCACTGTTGCTCTACGTGGCATTCTTCGCGATTGCGTGGCTGGACAACCTGGTGAAATACTATGGGCTTGATATCCTCTTTTTTGCCGTCATGATCCTGTTTTTCCATGTGACGTATGCATTCTGGCGGCTGAACGCGCCAATCTATACCTTGATCGTGCTCAGTTTTGCAGCTCATCTGATGGGTATTTTCGGCTGGTATAATGTCTCTCCGTTGCCGCTGCAGTGGGACCATATCACTCACATCTTTCCAATGTTCAGTTTCACCATGCTGTTGTTCAATTTCACACGTCCATGGATGGATAGGTTCTGGAGCATCAAGACATGGTCAGTGTTGTTGTTGTTGTTCCTCAGCGGTTTGGGCATGGGTGCGATTGTGGAGAATGTTGAATTCGCAGGCTTCCTGAGCCTTGGGTACGGAGAAGGCGGCTTGTTCTTTGGCGGACCAGGGGACGGAATGCCGATCACATCCGCACAGGCAGATGCAATCCAGGAATTCGGTGGCGGTTATCTCAATACCGAGCTTGATCTGGTGTGGAACTTGATGGGCACGTTTACAGCACTCGTGCTCATGAGTTTGCTCCATTTCGGAATTATGAAGCGAGGGCCTTGAGGAATTGTGCGATCTTCTCTCCCGGCGCCTTGCCGCGCAATTGCTTCATTGCGATGCCGATCAAGGTGTTGAAAGGCACGCCTTTGTTCTCTTGCACGATTTTCTTGAGTGCTGCCCGGAGTTCAGTATCAGCAATCGTATGATACTTTGGCAAAACCAAAACAACAGGCTTGTTCTCCTTGAGGATGTCAAGCACTGCTTCCTTGGAGACCTGTCCTGAATTGAGCGCGACAAAAAGCGCGCGGAAGTCTTCCTCAGTAGGATTGATGTCGAGGTTCGATTGTCGTTTGATGGTCTTAACGCTGGTCATGAGTATCTCTGCGATGTAGGCGGGCTTGAGCTCAACACATTGGGTGACAAATTGCTCGAACAGCGCCGACTTTTCAGACCGTCCGGTCAGATCGGCAAGGTCCTTGCCCAATCCGAGCTTCTCGTATCGCTTGGCCTTGTCACTGATCAATTCTGGCAGCTCAACCGAATCGAGCAGGTCCTTGGTGATGATCATAAGCGGGACATCGGTCTCGGGATACATGCGCGCTGCGCCAGGCATGGGTCGCAGATAGCTGGTAGTATCATCAAGGTTCGCCTTCCTGACTTCGCACGGCACGCCGTCAAGGGATTCGTTCGCGCGATCGAGCACGGCCTGCAAGGCGCGTTCTGCTCTGGTTTTCTGGTCTGCGACAAGCACAAAAGCATCATCGTTCAGGCATCCGAGCTCGTGTTTGGCCAGCTCGACTTCACGTTCGGTGATGCCATAGTTAGGAAGTTCATCAGAATGGAAGATCCCTCCGACACCCGCGATGACTCTTGCTCGGTCAGAGAATTCTGTCCCGAGCCTGCGGTCAGGCTGGACCTCTTTGCCCACTAGCCGCGCAAATCCAGGCAATTTCACTCCGAGAACGACTCCGTTTGCTTCGACGGTCTTGCGGATGACTTTTGATCCTGAGATTTTGAGGATGGATGTCACTTCCTTGATTTCACCAATGAACTTCTTGGCATTGTGCTTGCGGAGTTCGTCCTTGATCTCAAGCAGGTTCTTCTGCCGCAGTGCTTCGAGTTCCACGAGCTTGGGCAGTGCTCGAAGGTCTTGCGCGCCCTTGATCTCGACACGGTTGCCGCCCTTGATGCTGACGTTGACGTCTTGCCTGATCGTTCCGAGCCCGCGCTTTGCCTTGCCCGTGCTTCTCAACAACAAACCGAGCGTTTCCGCGACTTCCTTGCAGTGTTCAGGGCTCTTGATGTCTGGCGTAGTCCCGATTTCCATCAGCGGGATGCAGAGCCGGTCAAGCGCGTACTGCACTTCCGTCGGGCTCTCGTTGAGGATCCTGCAGGAATCTTCTTCAAGGATGATGGTGGGAATGCCAATGGGTCCTTGGGACGTTTTGAGCGTACCATCCCGCGCGATCAATGCGGTGCGTTGGAAGCCTGCGGTATTGCTTCCATCAACCACGGTCTTGCGCATGACTTTGACGCCGTCAACGAACGTGCCCTTGAGCAGTTTTGCCACTTGCACTGCCGTCATGAATGCTTCGGGATTGAGCGCTTCAGGCGGACTTTCATCAAGTTCCACAAGGCAGGTGGTGTCTTGATGGCCGTTGTAGATGAACACTTTGCCTTTTTTCACTTCTTGGAGTGCTGCGATGTCGACCTTGCCTGCTTCGCCGGCTGCAGCGCGTAATTGTCTGACGGTTGTGAAGTGGGCAGGATCTTCTCTGATGAGGGTCGGACATGTACAGAAAAGCTTCTTGCCTTCAAGCTGTTGGTGGATTTCTATGCCGCACTTGAGTCCGAGCTGTTCGTAGTTCATTGGAACTTCTTTGGCTCAGTTTTTTCCAGCCGCTGGCTTATCTCGCCAACGAGGTTTGTGCCGTAGACTTCCTTGATTTTGTCTTTTGGCGCGTTGCTGAGCAGCCAGGCGAGCTTGATGAACGCGGTTTCCGGAGTCATATCCGTATAATTGCCGATGATGCCGAGCTCTTGCATCTTGCGGCCGGTGGAATACACGTTCATGTTGATGCCGCCGGCGATGGTCTGCGTTGCCGAAGCAACGACTGTGCCTGATTGCACGAGTTGCTTGACTGCGTTTGCTATCTTGGCATGTTCCTTGGTTGCATCATCGGTTTCATTGATGGGAATGTGTCCGAGGCCTGTTCCCTCGACAACAAGGCCCTCAAACCCTTTGTATGCTTCGAATTCGCTCGCGTACATGTTCGTGTGGACCTTGAGCAGTCCTACCTTGAGATTTTCCTTGAACGATCTGACCATGACTGAGGTCTTTGCGCGCTTGCGATAGCCTGTTCTCAGCAAGTCAATTTTCTTTTCTTTCACATTGACGCGTGCCCAAGGCGTGATGTTGATTGCTTGGAACGCATCTCTGCGCGAGCTGTGCATCTTCCTGCTCTTGGTTCCCGGCAGGATCACGCACCAATCATCATTGATGCCTTCGTGCATGCAGAGCGCGACTTCGGCAAAGTCTTTGCTCGCGACGATGAAGAATGCCGCTGATACTAAGTTGAGCGCGGCATCGGTGCTTCCGCGGTCAGAACTCCGTTGAGATCCGACAAGGATCACAGGAACACCGAGATTGTTGAGCATGAAGCTCAGCGCGGCTGAAGTATAATGCATCGTGTCCGTGCCGTGCGTGATGATGATGCCATCAGCACCTTGTTTGATTTCTTTCTCTATTTCGCGCGCCAACATGTTGTAATGCGCGAAGCGCATGTCTTCCGAAAACATCTGCTGGACCAGCCTGCTTCTGATGTTCGCGATGTCCTTGAGATCAGGGAACAGCGCAAGGAGTTCACTCGGCTCAAACCGTGCCACGACACCGCCAGTCTCATAATCAACCTTGCTCGCGATGGTACCGCCGGTGTGGAGAATCGCAATGATGGGCAGCCCTTTCTTCTGTTCTGCCTTTGCAGGCGCTGCTGCTTTTTCCTTATGCTCCTTGACGACCTGGATTTCCCTGACTCGCTTCTTGTCAATGCCCATGTTGTAGCCCGTGTCGAGCTTGAGCACGACAAAATCTTGTTCTTCAGGCATCAGGATTCCTTCGATCTTCTCTTCCTGCGTGACGACAATAAC
>CAYYLN010000031.1:0-3681 GCA_964472615.1 uncultured Methanosarcinales archaeon | reverse complement strand
GAGGTTCCCGGATATCCCATCCGGCGAAGCAAATCGTTGATGAGTGAATCGGCTAATTTAATCGTGTAGGCGGAATCTTCTTTAGTCGGCACGACGCCCAGAAGAATATGACGGAGTTTCAATTTTTCGCCGTCTTTGTCCTCGCACTTGATGATATGATATCCGAATTGTGTCTTCACAGGCTTGGAAATCTCACCAGGCTTCAATGCGAATGCAGCGTGCTCGAATTCCTTGACCATCTGTCCGCGACCGAACCATCCCAAATCTCCGCCCTGCTTCTTGCTTGGGCACAGACTTTTCTCCTGCGCCACAGCGCCAAAATCCTTGCCGTGCTGCACGTCATACAGTGCCTGGAAGGCTTCGCTTTCAGTCTTGACCAGAATGTGCCGTGCGTGTACTTTGCTTACCATGGCGACGATAAGCAGGAGGAGTGTATATATAGTTTTCGAGCGTGCGGAGCACGGAAGAGTCACTAGGAGAGTAAGAATCAATAGATGTTTATCCGAAATACAGCGGCTTTGCCTCTGCCTTCATTTCCTTGGCGCGGGCTGCCTTGAATTTGTCCTGGAGGGCAATGTACATTTGTTCGACGTCCTTCGTGACTGAAGGCGCGACTTTCATGAGCGCTTGCTCGAAATGGTCTGCGGTGATGACTTTGCACTTGATGTCCTCACGCAATGCAAGCATTGCTGCCTCGCGGCACAATGCCTCGATGTCTGCTCCGACAAAGCCTTCTGCCTGTTCTGCGAGATAATCAAGGTCAACGTCCTTGAGCGGCATGTTCTTCGTATGCACTTTGAGGATTTCGAGGCGTGCCTTCTTGTCCGGCACTGAGGTCAGGATGATGCGGTCAAACCTGCCCGGCCGCAGCAATGCAGTATCGACCATGTCTGGCCGGTTCGTTGCTCCGATGATGACAAGGTCGTGCAGGTCCTCGAGACCATCAATCTCGGTAAGCAATTGGTTCACGACGCGTTCGGTGACGTTGCTGTCTGAGCTTGAGCCGCGACGCGGCACAAGACTGTCGATCTCGTCAAAGAAAATGATGGTGGGAGCAGTCTGGCGTGCTTTCTTGAAGATCTCCCGGACCGCTTTTTCGCTTTCACCGACCCATTTGCTTAACAATTCCGGGCCCTTGATCGAAATGAAGTTGGCTTCGCCTTCGCGCGCCACCGCCTTTGCCAGCAAGGTCTTGCCGGTTCCTGGCGCGCCGTAGAGCAGGATGCCTTTGGGCGGCCTGACGCCAAGGCGCTTGAACGCGTCAGGATGCTTCAATGGCCATTCGACTGCCTCAATGAGCTCCTGCTTGACGTTCTCAAGGCCTCCGATGTCAGTCCAGTGGACGTTCGGAATCTCCACGAGCACTTCGCGTAATGCGCTCGGCCGGACGACTTTGAGGGCTTCCTTGAAGTCAGATTTAGTAATGTGGAGTTTCTCAAGCACGTCATCAGGGATTGCTTCTTCCTTGTCGTACTTGAGGTCAGGCAAAACGCGTCGAAGGATGATCATTGCTGCTTCCTTGCAGAGGCTGGCCAGGTCTGCACCGACAAATCCATGCGTGACTGCTGCGAGATCTTTCAGGTTGACATCTTTTGCCAGCGGCATGTTGCGCGTATGAATCTTGAGGATGTTCAATCGTCCGTCCTTGTTCGGCACGCCGATCTCGAGTTCGCGGTCAAATCTGCCTGGTCTGCGTAGTGCAGGATCAAGGATGTTGGGCACGTTGGTGGCCGCGATCACAACAACTTTGCCGCGTGATTTCAAGCCGTCCATGAGCGCGAGCAGTTGCGCGACGACGCGTCGTTCGACTTCGCCGCGCGTCTCTTCGCGCTTGGAAGCGATAGCGTCGATCTCATCAATGAAAATGATGCTTGGTGCGTTCTTTTCCGCTTCTTCGAATTTCTTACGCAAGTTTTCTTCAGACTGGCCGTAGTACTTGCTCATGATTTCCGGGCCATTGATGACAATGAAGTGCGAGTTTGTTTCGCTTGCGACTGCTTTTGCGAGCAAGGTCTTTCCTGTTCCTGGCGGGCCGTGCAACAGCACTCCTTTGGGCGCGTCGACGCCGAGGCGTTGGAAGATCTCAGGGTGCTTCAGAGGCAGTTCGACCATTTCGCGGATTTTCTTGACTTCTTCCTCAAGGCCGCCGATGTCTTCGTATGTGACACCCGGCACCTGATCTTCCTCAACAGCCATTGCTTCGGGATTCAGGACGATCTCGGTCGCATCGGTGATGATGACGGGTTGTTTGGGTGAGGTGTCTGCAACCACGAATTTGAGGTCACCGAAGCCAAAGCCGACGCCGAAGCCCATGTTTTCTTCCATCATGCTAAAGACTTCATCAAACGGCGAGCCGGACATGGTCGTGCGCCTTCTGCGAGCACCACCAAGAGAGATGATATCGCCTTTGACGACGGCCCTGCCGAGCAATCCTTGCTTGAACACGTACGGAGAACTGGTCTTGACGATGACGCCCTCGCGGGCGGGAGCGATGACGATTTTCTTGGCTTCCTTGACATCGGCCTTGTGCACTTTGACGGTCTCGCCAATGCCGGTCTGGGCGTTTTTTCTGCTGAGTCCGTCCATACGAATGTGATTCAGGCCGATATCACCAGGCAATGCCCTGTCGGCAATCGCAACGGTCTTCCTCGTGCCTTCGATTTCGACGATGTCTCCTGGCCTGATGTCTATGTCGCGCATGAAGGTGCTGTCGATCCTGACAATGCCCTTGTTGACATCGTCCTGGATCGCTTCCACGACCCTGAGCTTGACGTCATTCGTTGCCATCTTCCTTCACTACTAGGTTTTGGTCTTTAAGAGTGTTGCGCTTGTGCGAGAAGAGGAGCTGTTTATTTGGCATCGACGCGGACACGAGGCATGGGGATGGGCGGTGGGAGATTGACTTCCCTGCTCAGCAGCAAGGCCTCGACATTGCACTTGGTGAGGATGCTGTTGAGGATGGGTGTCATGACCTCGGGCGGGACCTTCTTGTCCTTCTTCCAGCCCTTGTTGATCTCCTCGATCGTCGCAGGCTTGTCGAAATAGGTCACGGTTCCCTCGAGCGTGATGGTCGCGATCTTGGGTTCGTAGCTCGCCTTGAATTCGAACGTGAACTTCAGGGCGTCCTGCTTGGACGCGCCGAACGTGAGGTCGGTCTTCTCGACGTCCTTGACCGCGACGTTGTTATTGACGCTCACTTTGCCCTTGACCGGGCTCGTTTTCTCGACGATGATCTTGTTCAGCTGCAATCCGACGACAGTCATGGAATCACCCGTTTCGCTGCACTGCGCAGCTCTATATTAAGCTTTCCTATGGCCGCTCTTTTTAAAGCTTGCGACGGTGCATCGTCGAAGCGCAGTATTTAAATATTCTTTCTGTCATGCTCTCGCAATGCTCGAATGGCTTTACGGCAATCCCCTGCTGTTCAATGGTGTCATTGTCCTCGCCAGTCTCTTCGTGATGTTCAAGGCTGCTGACCTCTTGGTGGAAGGCATTTCTGACTATGCGAAGAAGCTCGGCCTGAGCGATGCGATCATTGGTTTGGTCGTGGTGGCCATGGCTGCGAGTTCGCCTGAAATCATCAGTTCCCTGACCGGTTTCCTCAGCGGCAACGAGAGCGTCGGTTTTGGCGCAATCATCGGCTCGAATTGCATCATCGGCTCAAACACGGAGGTAAAGGGA
>CAYYLN010000030.1:8981-10848 GCA_964472615.1 uncultured Methanosarcinales archaeon | reverse complement strand
AAAAAACAAAACCGCGTACAATCTTGAGATTGAGAATAAGACGATGTTCCATTTCTTCATTCGCGCATTCGGGCTCTCTCGTGGACCAAAAGATTTTGCGCACATTCCAGATGTCATAGCCTTTACGCCCTCGCTCATCCCGCACTTTTTGCGAGGATTGTTCGACACAGATGGGTGCTTGAAATTCTCCAAGCAAGCGCGCCCATATTCGTATTATCCACGGATAAGGTTTGCGCTTGCAGACTCCCCTCTTGCCCATGAGCTTCACACACTATTGACGCAAACTGGATTCAATGCGAGGAAGTATGTCTATCCTAATCACGGTTACGCCAACGGAAAAGATTTGGTAACATACGAGATTTCAGGAACTGTTGCGCTTGAACGGTGGATGGAGAAGATTCGTCCCGCAAATCCTGTGCAGACTGCGAAATACGCTTATTGGAAAAAGTACGGTCGGCACGAACCTTTCATGTCCTTTGCCGACCGACTTGTACGTATAGGCCCGGGCGGATTCGAACCGCCGTCTACGGGTCCAGAGCCCGTTATCCTTGGCCTCTAGAAGACGGGCCTATGATGCTCGAGAAAGAAGGAGAATGCCTTTTAAACATTGCGCTTACATTCCGAGCACGCTGAGCACAACAGGCGTCACGAACAATGCGAACCAGCTCACGATAAGGCCGACGATGACGCCACCCGCAACGTCGATCATCCAGTGCCGTTTGAGTAACACTCGCGTTACGACCACCGAAAATACGCCGAGCACGAGCAATGTCCTGATCAATGGCTCGGTGAAAAACTGCGCGAGAATGAGCGCGAGCACGGTGGAACGCGCGCTGTGCATGCTCGGGAACGAACCAGCATCAATCTTCGTGAACAATCCACTGAATTTCTGCCGGTCTGGCCTGACCTTGAAGAACAACAGTCGGATGGGCGCGATGATTCCATAGCACAATGCAAGACCCACTGCGAGTGTCACGAACACATCAGTCTTGTCAAGGAGCAAGAACAGCATCGCGACAAAGCCGTAGATTGCCAGGCCGCCCATTGCAGTCGTGTCCCGCATCACCTCGTCCAACGGCATTTCAGTCACCTCGCAAGATCGTTTGCGCTTTGGTCGTATACTTCAGCAAGTCGCTGCTCACCACACTCTTCACATTGATGTACAGCTCAAGATCATCCCTGACACGCTCAAACAGCTTCTGCCCTCGCGGCGTCAATGCAAGATTCTTGTTGTCATACGTGATGAGCTTCAAGTCTTCGAGCGCCTCGAGATTCTTGTACAAGGCGCGCTCCTTCTTGCTCGTGATCTGCGCCTTGCGCGCGAGCTCGATGAACGCAGTCTTGTTCATTGACACTGCTAATGGCTTGCCAGCAAAGCGCTTGCTGCACTCAGCATAACACGTGCCAAGCGCAAACAAGATGAATGCTTGGACTTTGGTGGCGCGCATAACGACAAACAAGCAGAACTCAGCATATAAAGATTTCTCATTAAAAATAAAAAATAGCCCCGCCCGGATTCGAACCGAGGTCCGCGGGTCCAAAGCCCGCTATGCTTGTCCACTACACCACGGGGCTGATATTCTCATGAACAGAAGGAGCGTATAAAAAGCTTTACGTCTGATGCTTGAATGAAAGCTGGTTGTATTCCCTGGTGTCATACACGCAGATGCCCTCGTCGTGCCAGAGCACGAACTCGACAATGCCTGCATCAAGCGCGGTCTTGCTGCACCACGTGCAATACGGCTTGCCCGCTCTCGCGACATCCCCGTTCTCTGCCAAACGTGCAAAATACAATCGCGCACCCTGCAGCTTGCCTGGATTCCTCTGCAACGCATCCCGCACGGCACGATCTTCCGCGTGCACGCAG
>CAYYLN010000030.1:0-8971 GCA_964472615.1 uncultured Methanosarcinales archaeon | reverse complement strand
GATCCTTCACAATCACCGAACCGGCACGCGCACGATGGCAATTTGACTGCACAGCAACACGCGCACATTCCCTGAAGTACGCCTGTGCCTCTCGCTCTTCTTCACCAGAAAGATATCGCATTCTCACACCTTGAACTGCTGCACGAATTCCACTTCCATGAAATGCAGTTGGCTAGGAACGATCAGGCAGTGCACCGGCTTGCCGAACTCGACCTTGGTAAGGTCTTTCGCCGCTCCTGCCTTGATGAGATGGTCTTTCGCTCCGAGACGCGCGATGCCGATGCACAACGTGTCGCGCGTGAAGACATTGCCCTGCAGCCTCAATTCGAGCTTGAGCAAGTAATCAATGGCATCATTGACGGTCATGAACTTGTTCTCTTCTGGACGCAGATCAAGCAAGAGCAACGTGTGCGCTCCAGCTTTCTTGTTTTCTGCAAGGACATGATAGGGCGTTTCTGCAAGCCTGTCTTTTTCAGAGAAAGGAATGCTGGTTGTCTTGCCGAACTTGTACACCTGCAATCCTGTAGCGCCAATTGCTGAAACAATGCTTGCGTTGTGCACGACCTCGACAGGGATTTTTGCCTTCTGTGCCCGCTGCACGAGATCGACGTGCGTGGTCGCGACTAAAGGATCGCCGATCACGAGCAGTGCAGCGTCTCCATCTGCAGCTGTCTGAAGGATGGTTCCTTCGGCTTTCTGCTCGACCATCTCGCGGTCGGCAAGCGTGACCTGCTTGCCGAGCACCTTCTCGAGTTCCTTGACCGAGCACTGCAGGACGCTTGTGTAGTTTTCCAAGTACACTTTGTCTGCCTTGTCCACGAGTTCCTGGCCACGGAGCGTGATGTCCTTTGCGCCACCAAGCCCGAGGCCAATGATGAAGAGTGCCATGGTCATTCAATGCAGAAGGCGGTTTAAAAACTTACTTGCCCGGGAATGACTTGTACGGCAGGACTTGTTTCTCGAACCTGCCAAACCAGAGCACGAGCATCACGAGCAAGGTCGTGATTGCGGCAAACGTATGTTCACCGATGCCGACCATGAGCCCAATGGCAGCAGCAGTCCACATGCTTGCCGCGGTCGTGAGGCCGTGCACGGTGTCCTTCAGCTGGAAGATGACGCCGCCGCCGATGAAGCCGATGCCAACCACGATCTGCGCGGCAATACGCGAGATGTCTGCATTCGGGCCGGTGAACGATAATGATGCGAGCGTGAACAGCGTCGCGCCTACAGAAACCAGCGAGATGGTCCTGAGCCCTGCAGGGCTCTTGTGAATTTCGCGCTCGAAGCCGATGAGCCCGCCGAGCAACAGGCTCATGATCAATCGTGTCACGCCAACATCAAGCGGGATTGCCATCGGTCACCTTAGGATGAGATGAAAATAAAAAAACCCTCCGTTGCCGGAGGGCCGGGTTTTTTTGCCTTCATATACGATGGGGGTGGTATGAATGAAGGCAAAGAATGTACACCACCAAAGACCAAAGGGGGTGACCATCAGTTGATGAGTTCGATGCCAAGCGCATCCTCGATCTGGTGCTTCTTGGTCTCCTTCACCTGTTGGCGTCCAAGGATCCAGGGTGAGCTCACGCCGGTGATGATTGTCATCACCATGAGCTTGCCTTTCATTTCATCAGTGACGCGCGCGCCCCAGATGACGTTCGCATCCTCGTCAAGCTCTGCCGTGACCAGCTCGCCAACGCGGTTGATCTCATCCAAGGTCAGGTCTGGGCCGCCGATCACGTGGATCAATGCTCCGGTCGCGCCATGATAATTGATGTCGAGGAGCGGGTTCTCCAATGCGCCTTTCACTGCTTCGTCAACACGGTTTGTCGTGTCTGAGCTGCCCACGCCGATGGCAGCAACGCCGCCATTGGTCATGATCGCCCGGACGTCAGCGAAGTCAAGGTTCACCAGCGAAGGAATGGCGATCGTTTCGACAATGCCCTTAATCATGGTCGCCACGAGCTCGTTCGCAACTGCAAACGCTTGCTGGATGGGCAGGTTGCCTGCGATCTGCACAAGCCGATTATTGTCAATCACGATGACGGTGTCTGCGTGCTTGCGCAATTGTTCGAGGCCGAATTCGGCTTTCTCGATGCGTGCGCGCTCGATGTTGAACGGCATGGTTACGGTGCCAATCACAATAGCGCCGCTGTCTTTCGCGAGCTGCGCGATGACCGGTGCCGAGCCGGTTCCTGTGCCGCCACCCATACCTGCGCACACAAAGACCATGTCTGCTTCCAAGAGCGCTGCCTTCAGATCCGCAAGACTCTCCTGCGCTGCTTCGGCACCCTTTTGCGGAACTCCTCCACAGCCCAGTCGACGCGTCACGTCGCGGCCGATGATGAATTTCTTGTCTGCCTCAGAAATCTGGAGGTGCTGCTTGTCTGTATTCACTGCGATAATCTCTGCACCCTTGATTCCCCGCTTGTAGAGCCAGGACACCATGTTGTTCCCTGCTCCACCCGAGCCGATCACTTTGATGTTCGCTTGTCCGACTCTCAGGTCGTCCACCTGTACCTGGTTGTTCTCTGCAGCCTTCTGCACAATTAATTCCATGCGTCATCCCCCCTTTTTGGTTGGTCTTTTTTATTATGGTTTGCGACATACACATTCCATTGCTTTTATCCCACTCTCGAAAAGCTTAAATGGAAGTGTTGTCTTTACTCCTCTCAGAAGTCGCAGTGTGATATGGTTACGCCAATAACTGTGTCACAATCGCAATTCAGACTTCAACGTAAGAACGCCAAAAACTTACGATTTGCCAAACACACACAATTTCAACGCGGGCTCGCCAAAGCTCGTGTTAAAATATTATTTTTCTCTTGTGTGATAAACCAGGTATATAAATAATTCTGTGCTTCAATATAAATATCGTAGTAGATAAGTGTATACTATTATATATGCAGGTTTCGTACAAAGAACGTGATTACTTAAAGAATTCTCCAGATTCAAGTCCTTCGGACAGAGACACTCGCTCCGAGTTCGGCAATCTTCGTTGCCTCACACGGTCGCTCGAAAACAACTATGGATGGTTTCTGTGGCGTAGCCACCCTGTCTTAAGAAATCGTTTCTTTCTGGTGTTCACTTACTCCAGTTCTCAATCCAGCGCTGGACTGCTGCGCGGCCGGCGCCCGCTGCCTTTGCCACATGCTGAGAATAATAGCCAATGTATGCTGCGAAATCCTTGATCCTGCTCTCCCAACGCTCGATGAACGTGACTGTTTCAAGCGTCTGCTTCAGCGGGGTACTCGGCATTTCATCAGCATAGCCGAGCGTGATCAGCCCCATCGGGCGGGCATCATCATCAATCGCCAATGCCCTGCGTAGCATGCTTTCTTGGAATGCGCTGATCCAGCACGAACCCAAACCCTGGTCAGTTGCGGCGAGGAGCATGTTTTCTGCTGCCGCAGCAGCGTTCTGGATGCTGTACAATTCTTCACCGCGCTTGCCATACATGCGTTCGGTCTTGACCGGCTGGCCGCAGACCACGATGTGCACCGGAGCAGTCTCCATCCAATATTGCTGCATGCATGCTTCTGCAATCTGCTTGCGCAGATCATGCTCAATCACGAGAATGAACTTCCAGTCCTGCACGTTGCCTGCGCTTGGCGCAAGCCTGCCTGCATTCAGGATGTTTCCGACCTTCTCAAATTCCACCGGCCGATCAAGATACTTGCGAATGCTCCGACGTGATTCGATGCATTTCAGCGTATCCATCCAGAAGTTTTTAAAAGGAATGGCTCTATAATGTTTTCTATATGCAGTATCAAGCATTAGTGGGGGTGTACGAGCAGCTCGAAAAGACGACCAAGCGGCTCGAAAAGACAGATATCCTTGCGCGCTTCCTTTCCACAGTCCCTGACGCAGAGCTGAAGCACATCCTTCTCCTCGTGCAAGGCCGCGTGTTTCCGCAATGGGATTCGCGCGAAGTCGGCATGTCCAGCAAACTCCTCCTGAAGGCCATCGCCTTGGCATCAGGAATCGAGCAAGAAAAAGTCGTGGCACACTGGGCAGAGACCGGAGATCTCGGCATGACTGCTGCTGCGTTCATCAGCAAAAAAAGCCAAGCAACCTTGTTCTCCCAAGAACTCACCACCAAGAAAGTCTATGACAACCTGCTCAAGCTCGCAGAACAAGAAGGCGAAGGCACGGTTGACAAGAAACTCAAGCTCCTTGCAGAACTCCTCACGAGCGCAACGCCTGAGGAAGCAAAGTATCTTGTCAGAACCGTGTTGTCTGAGCTCAGGGTCGGACTGGGAGAAGGAACACTCCGCGACGCGATCGTCTGGTCGGTGTTCGGCAAACAGCTCGGCATCACCTACGATGCTGCAAAGAACGAACTTGTCCTGCCTGAAAACAATCGCGAGCCCTACGACAAGACCATGACTGCAGTGCAGGAAGCGATCGATATCGCAAATGATTTTGCCACAATCGCTTTAGCAATCAGGCAACAAGGACTTGCAGGCCTGAGCACGATCAGCCTCGAACCCGGCAGACCAGTCAAGGTCATGATGTACCAAAAAGCAATTGACATCCCCGATGCCTTTGCAACTGTCGGAACACCTGCCGCCGCTGAACACAAATACGATGGATTCCTCATGCAGATCCACAAAAAAGACGGCAAGATCACGCTCTTCACGCGCCGACTCGAGAACGTCACAGCCCAATTCCCTGACGTTGTCGAGCGCATTGCCAAGAATGTTGCTGGCGACAACTTCATTATCGAGGCCGAGGCAGTGGGAATAGACCTAACAACAGGCAAATACCTGCCGTTCCAGAATATCTCGCAGCGCATCAAGCGCAAATACGACATTGCGCAGCTCGCGCACGAATTCCCTGTCGAGATAAACATATTTGACGTATTATTTTACAACGGCGAAATTCATCTCAAAACTCCGTTTGCAGAGCGCAGGAAGATTGTTGAGCGAATCGTGACAGCCGTTCCGCAGAAGATTGCACCAGCGACTCAGGCAATAGTGTCAGCGCAAGCAGAGACTGACGCGTTCTACCAACAATCCCTTACCGCAGGCAACGAAGGCATCATGATGAAGAACCTCCAAGGCATCTACAAGCCAGGCCTCAGGGTCGGGTATGGCATGAAGATCAAGCCAGTCATGGACCCCCTTGATGTCGTCATTGTTGGCGCCGAGAAAGGCGAAGGCAAGCGCTCGGCATGGTTTGCAAGCTTTGTCATTGCAGTCCGTGATCCAGAAACCAATGAATATGTTGAGATTGGACGTGTCGGCACCGGCATCAAGGAAAAAGAGGAAGAGGGCGTCAGCTTCAAGCAACTTACTGATCTCCTGCTGCCACTGATCATCAAGGATGCAGGCAAAGAAATCACGGTCAAACCCTTTGTCGTCATCGAGGTCAATTACGAAGAAATCCAGGCCTCGCCCACCTACCGTTCAGGCTATGCCCTCAGGTTCCCACGATTTGTGAAACTCCGCGAAGACCGCAGCCCCGAAGAAATCAGCACGATTGAGGATGTAAAGCAATTGTACGAGAACCAGCGCGGCCGAAAGAAAAATTAAACGCGCCTGCGGGGATTACTTGACCAATCCCCGAAGGGATTGTCAAGTTCGTCGCCAACCGCAGTTGGCGAGATGAACCCAGGGGTTCAAATCCTTTGAAGCGCTACGCGCCTGCGGGGATTTGAACCCCGGTCGACGGGACCGCAACCCGCCAGTCTATCCAAGCTAGCCTACAGGCGCATAGGAAGAATTTTACGAGGGCTGGTTTAAATAGCTATTCCTTTTCCCACTGAGCGAACTGATTCGCGTCAGGCGCGGGAAGCTCAGCGCCTTCGGGTGGGCTCTCACCAACCTGCTTCTTGATGCTCGCAGCAAGCTTTTTGCCGAGCAGGTTCTCGAGCCTGCCGAGCTCTGCCTTGCGGACATCACCCAAATCCTTGATGCCTGCCCGGAATAAGACGCGCGCCCTGACCCTGCCAATGCCTTCCAGGCGGAGCAAGGGCAGCAATTCTTCCTTGACACCATACCGCAAACGATAACGCATCTTTGCGATTTCCTTGATGAGCGGCATCAACTGCTTGATCCGAGCGATCTCACCAAGACCATACAGCAACCAGTCGCCGGTGTTGAGCTTGATGCGCGTCTCGCCCGGCCTGATGTCATAATGCTCGAGCAGGTATTCCTCATCCTTTTCCTCAGCCCAGTCATGCAGCATCAAGGCGGTCTTGAGTCCGTGAAGCCATTCCTCAAATTCAGGCTCGAACATGGACGGCTCCTTGATGAGCATTGCGGAATCATAACGGGCAAGCTTCTCTTGAATTTCATCATATTCCTTGGTGCGTACTTTCAGATGGGGCCGCATCTCCAGCGTTGAGCTGATGAGGTGCAGCCATGATATTGGCTGGGGTTTCATGCTTGCCGCGCGGCTCAAGCCAAGCACAAACTGGTGTGCGGTCAACGGATCGATGTAGAGCTCGGCGATGCGCTTGCCGAGAATCGTCGCGCGATAGGAAACGTCCATCTTTTGTATAAACTCCCATTCTTCCAAGAGCATCAGCATCCTCTCGATAATCCGATTGAGTTTTTTCATCTCCTTGAATTGGTGCGCCCAGAACGTACGCGAGAAAAATTCAAGAACTTGTTCATGGGATTGCACCACTTTTGCCGCGATCAAGGAAAGAACATGCGTGCGAAGGACAGGCTCGACCGCAAGTTTTGAATAGATGTCCTCAGGAGAGCCTCGCACGTATTTCTCAAACAACGAATCTTTCTCTACCTCGCTTTGCGCGACCACGATCGCTTCGCCATAGGGATCAAAACTCGGCCTTCCTGCACGGCCAGCCATCTGCAAGAACTCCAGCACAGGGATATTCACCATGCCTTGACCTGAGAAGCGCTTCACGTCACGGATGATCGCCCGGAAGGCAGGCAAGTCAACACCTGCAGCCAATGTCGGCGTGCAACAAATGATCTTGATCGTGCCATTGCGGAAGTGCTGCTCGATCAGTTCCTTTTGCTTGGCATGCAACCCTGCGTGGTGGAATGCGATGCCCTTGCGCACGCACGTTGCGAGTCGTTCGCATTGGTGTGTTGGCTTGGGAAGCACGTGGAGCACTTGTTCGGACAATTCGATCGTGTGCTCAGTCTCTTCCTTGATTTTTTTCGCTGTTTCCTCAGCAGTTTTTTCTGCAGAGCGCTTTGTATTGACAAAAACAAATGCTTGTTTTTTCTTCGCAAGCGTGTCCAAGGCAAGATTCAACGTTGGTTCTGCTGCGTGCTGTTCGATTTCGATACGTTTACCCATTTGAAATAGTTGTGATATTTTTTGATGTGTTTAGGGTTATGTGGTTTAATAATGTTCATCCATTTATTGAGCATCTTATGTCCACGGACGCTAACAACACAGAGTGGGCGCCAACGATCAGAACCGCGGTGATCAATATAGAGAGTTGCTCGAAACCCGTTATTGATAAGAATTTGCTGAATTTGTTGTGCAAGCGAGTGTGACGCTTGCTTGATTTCTATCCGTGGGTATGGCCTGCTTCTCCTCTTCTCGAGAAAGAGCATCCCATCAGTATCAAAGATGCCTCGAAGCGCCGCGATGCTCCAGGCGTTATTGTGCATAATTTCAAAAGGGATTGCGCACTCACCTTTCGGGCCTACAGGCAAACCGAGCTCTTGTTTATACTCCGCGAGCGGGTTAGACCATATCTGAAATCCGAAAACGCCCGTACTTTGCATCTCTCTGAGATGCACATCAATTCCAAAGAGTTTCGCATATGCCTGTTTGATGATTGTTTCATAATGCGCACGGTCATCAATGAGGTGGCCACGTAACTGATAGAATCCTTTTCCTTTGTACCAATTCATACTACCATCACCCAAGTGCCAGCCAATTTCTTCTGCGAGAAGGGAGGTCATCCGCTTTGGAAAACGCATTCATTTATAGGGTGTTCTTCTCTTAAAATAGTTTACGTGGGGCTGTCCAGTGGTTTTCCGATAGCTTTTTAAGTCAAATGAATCAAACCCTAATTGCTCTTAATATGGCCCTGTAGCTTAGCCTGGTGGAGCACTCGATTCGATTACGACAACCGTAACGAAGGTGAAACTGATATTCTACCATAGGTAGGCTAGACATCGAGCGGTCCGCGGTTCAAATCCGCGCAGGGCCATTTTTCCTTTCTCGGTCAAAAGAGTTATAAAGGGCTCTGACGTAGCTTTTTTTCATGTCGCAAAAGCGTATCGGTATTGATGCCATTGGTGGAGACGAGTACAAGGACGTGCCCGTCACGCTCCGCGTTGTGCATGCAGTCCAGAAACTTGCGGAGATCACCGACGAAACGTTTGTCCTTGTCGGCGACAAGCCTGTCCTGGAAAAGCTCGTCAACCGCAACCTCTATGGCACGGTTGAGATTGAGCACGGCGTCCATGAGAAGTACGGCGCGCTCAAGCGACTGGCAGCAATGGCAAACGAATACCAGATCGATGCATTCTATACCATGGAAAACACGATCAGGGTGGCGGCAGTCGTCCATCATGATATCGGTCTTGATGAACGATTGACTGAAAAATTCCCTGATCCGCGCAATCTCACTGCACCACTTATCGCAACCGTGCCCAAATCGCCCTCTGTCAAGCGCGCTCAAACACTTTACTTGCTTGATGCAGGAATGACTCCCTCGATGAGCCCTGACCAAGCGGAATTCTTCGCGTATGTCGGTGCGCTGTACGCCCAACGCATGGGACGTGAACGACCAATTATTGGACTCCTCAACATCGGTTCGGAAGAGGATAAGGGAGGACTGTTGCTTCGTGAAACCCATCAACGGCTGAGAAGCAGCGAACTCCTGCGTCCATTTGGGTTCATGGGGAACATTGAGCCGCATACCTATCTCAATGAAATGGAGAAAGGAACAACCACGGAACAACCGGTTGATGTCATTGTGACTGATGGCAAATCAGGAAACCAAACGTTGAAAGATGCAGCTGCGTATGTC
>CAYYLN010000029.1:4844-11263 GCA_964472615.1 uncultured Methanosarcinales archaeon | reverse complement strand
CATCTTGCAGTCACGATAACAATCAGACGGCACAGGTTTTCCAGGAACAGGCTGCGGGTAATCGCATGCCTTCGCAACGCAGTACCCATACTGCTCCTTGCACCGGGCAGGATCAGCATCGGTCGCGGCGCAGGACTCATATTCCTTCCTACAGCCTTCTACGCAATCACGCTCCACTGGCATCGGCTTGATTATCGGCCTCGCGATCGCAGTGACTGGTTGCACTGCATCAACAGCAGTTGCTCGTTGCGGGCATCCTTTCAAACACGTTTCGAAGACTTCCTGGTAATACACATCGTCTGAACGTTCTCCTGCAATACAATCCGCATACGGTCCAAGCTTGCACTTGGCAGAACACTCATCATCATAGTCTGCCGTAACAGCAACGGCAACCAACGACATCAAGAACATGCTGATCAACAACAGTTTTTTCATCTCTTCACCTCACGTGATGCACGGACAACAACACCCTCAATTAATAAACATTTCGCCTTGCTTCGGCAAAGACCAAAGTTGGCTGATCTCAACGCGCTTGGCTTGCTCAAGAAAGAATTCAGTGCTTTGCCCTCGGCTCCTTGGTAGACCCGCCTGTGCACAGGCATTGATCAAACACCGAACCGCACACGCCACACGTTTTTTCCATCGCGACAGTGCAGCACAACCCGCTCTTGGGACTGGTCTTACCGCAACGATGGCACTTGAAGGTCGCCATCAGCTCACTTGATGTCTGCAATCTTCTGCGCGACCTTGTCAACCTGCTCGTGCAACTTATCAATTGCGTCCTTGGGCAAGTCGTATTCTTTCGCGAAGACAAACACCCAGTTCTTCAGGTCACGGACTGCGTTTTCTGCATCACGAACATTCGGCTTGTCTGCCATGACGAATCACCTCATTTGTTTTCGACAGTGACGATGGAACAGGAACAGGGAACCTTGTAACTCGCACGCTTGAGCGCTTGACGAGCGAGCGGGACATTCTCCTTGGTGATGTGAATTGTGAACAACGGCTGGCCTGCCTTGACTTGCGCGGCAACGCCAATGGCCTTGCCGAACGAGTGCGCCATTCCGGTGCTGAGACGGTCTGCTCCAGCGCCCGCAGCCAACGGGTTCTCGCGCAGGACATGGTGCGGGTAGATGCGCGTCATGAATCGGTAGCCGCCCTTGCCCAAGGTCTTCTCGAGCAATCGGTTCGCGGTCTGGCGCGCGCTCTCGATTGCGTTATCGCGGATCTGCAAGTCTGACTTGCTGACCAGATCAAGCGTGTACGGGAATGTTTTGCTCACGTCACCTGCGTCAAAACGCACGACCTTGCACACCGGCCGGGAACGCACGTACGAGATCTTATTGTTCTTCGAGAAACGCGTATACGGCCGTTCCAAGGAACGGTATGCGACAAACTTGCGAATTCGGGCCATTTTTTGGTAGTTGCTCTGCAGCTTATACAGTCTATAAACCCGGAATCTCGAGCCTCAACAACTAATTTGTCGACTCGCATTGGGTTATGGAAATGTCCTTCTAAGGTGTTTATAAAACTTTCTACTGAGTTGATGTTGGAGATGGAAAGTGTTGGTTATTCCCAATAAGGTTTATAAATACCCTTTAATATAATAAACGCGATATGAAGCGAATGGATAAGAAATCACGTCGAACACGCGTCAACAGTCATCTTGGAAATATTCACAGGTCGCTTCTTAAAGGAAACTGGCGCCTTACGTTTTTAGAATTCTTAAGTCAAAGCAGACAAAGACACGGACTCTACGCATTATATGACTCAGACAGTCGTCTTTACTACGTCGGCAAAGCTGAGGATTTGCCCAAGCGATTAAATGATCATCTTAAGAACAAACATGCAGAAAATTGGGAAAGGATGACTTTATTCTTTTTGAAACCCTCTGCAAACGTTGACGAGTTGGAGAGTTTATTAATCGCTACGGCTAAGCCTAAAGGCAACGAACGGAAAAAGAAAACCCTGCGCGTTGGTAAAGACCTTCGCTCCGACTTACAAAAATTCCTAAAGAAAGACGCACAAGGACAAATAACTGCAGCAATTTTCCCAGAGAAAAAACAATCCCCTGATGCACTATCAAAACGCATAACGCCTAAAAAACTCAAGTCAATTAGTCAGCAAGCATTAGCAGATGCTTTAAAAGTGACTCAAGGATACATAAGTCAACTCGTTAAAGCCGACAAGAGAGGCTATAGCAAATTGATTCAGTACATCAAAGAGGGCGGACATCGTGACAAAATTATCTTATTGTTAGAAGAAAAGAAAGGCACCTCTAAATAATTCAGTAATCGCTGTTTTCTGATCCTGCGCACCGTCAATAACTATACAAATGGAACTCTGCTGAGGACTTCACTAATGGGGGTTAAAATTCCTCTTTAATAAGCTTCTGACCCAAACGTGCAAAGAAAAGTTTATATAGTGTTATCACCGACACTCTACGAAAAAGAGGTTGAACTGATGCGTTGGAATAAGAAGGCAGCATTGGAGCTCTCCATCACTGCGATTGTTGTTCTCATCATCGCGATCACTGTGCTCGGCTTGGCGATCTTCTTCATCAAGAACCTGTTCAAGGGAGGCACGGAGATCTTCACGAGCGAACTCGCCAAGATCAAGGAACAATTGAGGAAGAACATCGAGGAATCAGGCGAACTTGTCGTGTTCAGCAAGGGCACTGAGCTCGAACTGAAGCGCGCGGAAAAGGTCGAATTCCACATCGGCGTCCGCAATACCGCACAGGCGCGCAAATGCTACCGTGTCTCGATGCGCTGCATCAAGCCATTCTCTGCAGAAGGATTCTGCACATCCTCTGCCCCTGATAACGTGGTTGTGGGCGGCTATGGTGTTGAAGGCGAGAACTGGTTCCCACGCCTCTTGCAAGAATTCGATGTTGAACCCAATGATATCGAGGTCCTGCCGGTCACGATGCAGATTGTCGGCAGGCCAGACACATACTTGGCCGCGATGGAAGTCTTTGAAGCAGAAGGTGACTGCGCCAATCCGGGCAACTGGGGCGACACCCCTTGGCAGTCCAAACGCTTCCACGTGGTGCTCAGTTAACGGTGCATGAATGGCAGCTGAAAAACGACGCTTGACGCATTCTGAGGAGTTCGAGATTTTCAAGCTCGTGCTCGACAAGTTCCTCTGGATCGGAACAGCATTCATCGGCTGGGGATTATATCAGAGCATCGTGGACACGTTCATGAACGGCCTCTGGTTCATTGTTGCCGGAGCAGTCATCATGCTCCTCTTCGCGTTCATCATCATCAAAGAATTCGAGCACTTGCGCTAATGAGACAGAACCTCGGCCGCTTGGACAGAATTTTCCGCTTTGTCCTTGCAGTCTGGTGGCTCGGCCCCTTTGCGCCAGTCTTTTTCGCATCATGGGCAAACTGGTTCGTCATGCTCGTTGGCTGGATTGCACTCGTTGAGAGCTTTATCGGCTGGTGCGGACTGCATGACTGGCTCAGAATCAACAACAAGAACCAGTAAGAACAAATAATTGTTCTGAGTAATATTTATATAGCAACAACGCACGACTGAGTTAAATGAGGTACAAATCGCTCCTGTTCATCGGCATCCTCGCTGCCGTGCTTATTCTCGCTGGCTGCGCAAAGGCAGAATGCAAGAAAGACGCGCAATGCAGCAAGCCGCACTATGCAGGAACATGCACTGACAAGAAATGCGTGTACGAGCCCATTCCGAACGAATGCGGCAACGGGCAATGCGAAGCTCCGGTTGGAGAAAACAAATGCACGTGCGGCGCTGACTGCGGCGAATGCACAGGCAAGGCAGGCAAGTACTTGGTGCAGCAGTGCAATGCGCAGGACGAATGCGTTGAAGACATCCCTGCAACGACTCAAAAGCCGATCACGCAGACGCGCGAGCTCGCCACCGGCGGCAGCAAGATCAGCGTGACCAGCACGTTCAACCAACCCTTCAACATCAAGAAAGACAGGCTCGAGCTTGAGTTCAAGATGAGCGTGCTCGCACCGAGCATGAGCGACGTCATGATCTCCCGGCTTGAACTCACTGGCATGACCACAGACAAGCGCACGGTTTCCTTGACCGACAAGACTGTTGACAAGTCCCTTTTTGCAGAAGGCAGCAAATTCAAGGAATATGTGATCATCGATTTCCCTGGCACAGAAAAGGATGGCGAACTCACCAGCTTGAACCTGAAGATCTATGCCGATTACGTCCAGACTTCAGGAACAACCGTGACTCCCAAAAGCACCACGCTCAATCACGCCTACCAATCGCTCAAGTTCGCATACGCACGGCCAGAGAAATCACCTGGCTGTCCTGCGAGCTGCGATGACGCGAATCCAGGAACGCAGGATGTGTGCGATGCATCAACCAGTTATTTCTGTGAAAACAAGCCGATTGCCGGCGCGTGCGGCAATGGCATCTGTGATGGAACTGAAAACCCATGCACGTGCGTGCAGGACTGCGGCCCCTGCAGTGGCGGAGGAACGTATCTCACGCGCAGCTGTGTCAGCAATGCATGTCTCGCGCAACTCAAGCCCGGCGTGACTGCACAACCACAATCATTGTTCGATGACCGTGACATGAGCGCATTCCACATGCAGAACAGCTACAAGTACAACAAGCCATTCAACACCAACGCAGACAAGTTCACGCTTGAATTCACGTTGTATGAAAAACAGGATACCGTGAGTTCGGTCAAGATCAAGGATATCCGGCTCCTTGCTGGCACGCAGGAAATAGCATACATCACTGCGGGAAAGACTCTGAGTTCAGTCGGACAAAAGGAAACTGTTGAACTGAGCGTGCCAGCACAGGCAACGCCTGAAGTCGAACGCAATCTCAACCTGCGCGTGTGGTATGAATACGTGCAGGACAGCACGACCAAGCAAGGCGACTACAGCAAGGGCCTGGGCAAGGTCACCCTCCTGAGCCCGGACGTGTAAGATGCAGAAGAAAGGTCTTGAGCTGTCGTTGACCGTCCTGGTCCTGATCATCATCACCATCATCATCTTCATCGGCGGAATCGCCATGGTGTGGAAGTTCTTCGCAGAAGCTGAGGAAATCAAGGGCGGCATTGAGAAAAGCACGCAAGAACAAATCGAGGCCTTGCTCCGAGA
This sequence comes from uncultured Methanosarcinales archaeon, assembly GCA_964472615.1. GTDB lineage: Archaea > Nanobdellota > Nanobdellia > Woesearchaeales > ARS49 > JAWAAW01. The sequence continues at coordinate 6,152 of CAYYLN010000029.1, read as the reverse complement.
GGGAAATGAGATCGTCGCGATTCCGATCAACACCAAGCACGTCCAGATCGGCAAGGATGCAATGTTTGGTTTGGGCATCAGGAATATCCTTGGACGACAGAATTTCTTCATCCGGCTTGATTTCGCAGGCATCTATGACAAGAAAGGCAAGACGCTTGAAGTCGGGCAGGATGAATTCCATCTCGAACAAGAATGGCTCGGCAACTTCCAGGACCAAGGCCCCATTGACATCGACAAGAACACGTACGAGGTCGTGCCCATCCGCATCCGCGCAGCAAACACCATCAGCGCAGGCCAGAACACACCCAAAGGAGCGATCGTGGTGTTCAACGTCTGTGTCCACGCAGGCAATCCTGTGCCTGAATGTGTCCTCGGCGATCCAAGCATCTACGACAAGATCCATCAGGTCTTCATCGAGACCAAGTAATCAACGCAGATTCATTTTTTTGCCTGAACCTGATTCAATGCGCGCATAATCCGTGATGCTGCTCAGCTGCTTTTCGATTTCTTCAGGCATGTCATTTCCATAACTGATGAGGATTTTGTCTTGGTCGCCAATTAGATAATCGTCATACAAGTCATTCGGCTCGCCATTGACATAGAACTTCAACGTCTTGCTGTCGCCCGTGCAATACTTCTGCTTCTTGTTGAGGGTGAAGCACTGCGCACCAAACTTCATCCCAAGTGTACGGAAGAATTCACCGATCGTGACGCCAGTGGCGTGCACATGGATGACGTCGCCATTCATGCCTTCAATGTGCACGTATGGTGCTTTGACCATGTAGTCGCGCTTGGCAAAATCGATCGCGTGACCATCGATATACACCTTGAAGTCTGCATGGATATGGGTGCCGCCCAAGGGACCGATCTGTGGTTTCTTTGCGCATCCTGCGAGCACAAGCACCGCAACCATCGCCGCAATCAACAGCACACGTTTCATTTTACAACCACTGTAAAACTTCATTATTTAAATTTTTGCATTCCTGACGCAAAATCCCTGAGCACCTGCTCAGGATTCTTTGCGAGCGCCACGCCCGATGCGACAAGAATGCCTTGGACGCCGAGCTCCATCGCCTTTGCGACGTCCTGCCTGGTCTTGATGCCGGCACCGCAGAGGATTGGGATGTTCTTGATGCTTTTGGTCGTTGCGGTCACAACTTCCGGCTTTGCGGTGCTGACTGAAACCTTGCCGCCGATGAGTTCGGGCGGCTCAATCGCGATAAGATCTGGTTTGAGCGTGGCGATTTTTTTCGCTTCCGCAGGAGTTGCTGCACAGACTAGGGTGATAAGCCCTGCCTTTTTTGCGCG
>CAYYLN010000029.1:0-4834 GCA_964472615.1 uncultured Methanosarcinales archaeon | reverse complement strand
GTGCTTAAGCGCAGGCAATGTGAGCTTTTTTTCGGAGTGATTCAGAAGAGTTCCTGCTGCGCCTGCGTGCCTGAGGGATTCCGCAAGGATAGCGCCGGTGTGCGGCCCTGATTCCACAGGATCAATGTGCTGCCCGAAGACAGGGATGCGCACCGCCATTTTCACAGGGTACACATCTGCGGGCTGCACTGCAATGATGATGGTCGTCTGCATCTGTTGTGCAACACGCTCGCAGATCTGCGCGAGCCTGATTGCGCCATCACCAACGCAGTTCCCGTACGCTTTGACATTGATGACAATCGCGGGAAGCCGCATACGTTCGCTGCAGACACGCAGGTTTTTAATCTTTTCGTCCAAGAAAGATTTTTATAGTCCGGTGATGCCGAGCAGCTGCATGGGCGCCCTTGCATACATTCTTCTTTCGGTGATCATTGTCAGCTCAGTCTCCTTGGTAGGGGTCATTACGCTCGTTTTGCAGCCTGCACTTCTTGAACGCATCTTGTTCATACTCGTGAGCTTTGCGGCAGGAGCGATGCTTGGAGCAGCATTCCTTGACTTGCTTCCCGAAGCAATCGAGCAATCGCCTGACGGCGTATTTGGAGCAGTTCTCGTTGGTATTGTGGTATTCTTTATCCTCGAAACATTCCTGTACTGGTATCACTGCCACAGCGGCAAGTGCGAACGCCACAGCCACGTCCATGGAACGCATGCGGCCAATCGCCACATCAAGATGCCAGTCACCTACTTGAACCTCGTTGGCGACGGCGTGCATAACTTCATGGATGGCGTCATCATCGCGACGAGTTATCTTGTTTCCGTGCCCTTGGGCATCATCACCACGCTCGCCGTGGTATTCCATGAGATACCACAAGAAATTGGCGACTTCGGCATTCTTGTCTACGGCGGATTCACACGGCTTGAGGCATTGACATACAATTTCTTTTCTGCAATCACGGCGATTGCGGGCGCAATGCTCGCATATTTCTTCGCAACCGCCATTGAAAACTTCACTGCATGGCTCGTGCCATTTGCTGCAGGAGGATTCATCTACATCGCGACCGTTGACCTGCTGCCTGAGCTTCACCAGACGCAAAAATTCAAGAAAGCAGTCGCTCAGTTGTTCTTCTTCCTGCTGGGTATCGGCGTCATGTGGGTATTGACGCAATTCTTACATTAGATTCTGCAGATATATTTATAAAGAGATAAAGCATACATTGGCTTATGGCGACAGACACTGTGTGCATTCCTGTTGATGAATACGAACGCTTGAAGAAAAAGGCAGAATTTGCAGATGATGTTCTGCTCCAACTTGAGGCAAGCCTGCGCGATCTGGAGGCAGGCAGGATAAAGCGCGTCAGATAATCATATTACGCGATGCATTTGAGGTATCGTTCTTTGTTCAGAAGAATATGGCGAATGATTTGTTGTTGTTCTTTCTTCGATCCAAAGGCGACAAGTATGGCTTTCTTTGTTGATTCATTAATCAAGTAGTACAAGCGCTTATTCCCAAGCTTCTTTTCCCGAAACCAATCATACTTCAATGGCTTGCCGACACGAAGATTTTGCGCAAGTTGATCTTTCATTTTATCAATCCATACTTGCTCAGACGTCTCGCATATTTCGTACAATTCAGAGAATGCTTCAGTCTCAAAAACTTTATTCATAATAACAACGTCATGCAAGCCAATTATTTATTGATTTCCTTCAAAACCCGAAAGATTTTCGAATCAAGAATTTACAACAATGCCTGCAATTGCCGCTTCAGACTGTCTTCCGTTTGGTTGCCGACAATCCTACCGGCCTCCTCCCCGTTCTTGAAGACAATGATGCACGGGACGCCCATCACACCGTTTGACTGCGCGAATTCCTGGTTCGCGTCAACATCGCACTTGGCGAATTTCATCTTGCCTTCGAGCTGCTTGGCGACTTTCTCAAACGTTGGAGCCAGCGCTTTGCACGGGCTGCACCATCCTGCCCAGAAGTCAATCACTACTGGCAGTTTGCTTGGACGCACGTCTGTCTCAAAATTATCTGCGTTGACCTCGAGCATGTTCCACCCCTGCATGATGCGTCTCGAGCGGTCCTGTCGGTGCCTTGGGCCGCGGCTGCGCGGCTTTTGAAATCAAGAATTTCTTGGGATTCGCATCAATATCAGTGAATTCGTTCGCTGCCTCGCGCAATTTGCCTGCAGCAGACTTGCCGAACGCGATGACCTCGACGCGGCAACCGAGCGCGCGCTGCAGGTGCTCGACCAACGGCACGAAATCGCCATCGCCCGAGATGAGCACGAGTGTATCCAGCCGCGGGGCGAGCTCGATCATGTCCATAGCGATTCCGATGTCCCAGTCGCCTTTCTTGGAGCCATCCACAAAGACCTGGATGTCCTTTGCCTTGACCTCGTAGCCGAGGTTCTCGAGAACCGTGAAGAATTGCTCGCGCGCCACGTCTTCGGTGCGGATGACGTAGGCGATCGCGCGCACCAGGGTGCGGCCCTGGACTGCTTCGTTCAGCAATGCCTTGAAGTTGACCTTCGCGGCATAGATGTGCCGCGCAGAATAATACATGTTCTGCACGTCAACGAAGACGCCAACACGTTGTGCTTTGGGATGTGCTTTTGCCATGTCACGCTCGCTTGATCGGCTGCTTGAAGCCGCAATTCGTGCAGACCCACTCACTCATTGTCTCGATGTATTGCAAGGTTGGTTTCCTGCACTGGGGGCAATGCATCCTGCCTGCGGATAACCGCTCAGGCAGTTTGTTTGCCATGCATTGCGCGCGGACAACGTACTATAAAAACATTGGCATTTCCACTCGTCGGATAATTTGTGGAAATGCCAAGTGTGATCAAGAACCACCACAACATGCCACCAATCTATTGACTGGTGGTTCTTGACACTTTACCACAACGCTTATATATCAGAATGTCCAGAAAGAATGAAAAGGTGATTGACATTCCTGACGACAAGATTGAACTGGTGCAGAAATTCGTTGATTCCTTCCATACGGTCCAGGACAATCTCAACAACGGCGACCGTTCGGGAGCCACACAGGGATACAAAGACCTTCTTTCCATCTACAACAATATCGTTGCTTCAGAACTTGACCCGATGCACAAGGAGCTCGCCTATGACCAACTCACGAAAGTCTATGAGGCATTACAGAACCCTCCCCGACAAAGCATGCATGCAACGACGCACATCATCGCGGCAGCCATCCTCTTGGTCGTTTTCAGTTTCCTTGTTTTTTTCAGGCCAACGGTTTTTGGTCTCACGAGTTTGACGACGCTTGATGTGAATGTGGTACACGATCTGAACTGGGCATTCACCGAGTCAGACGTACGCGCAGTGCATCTCGATGCCGTGCCGAAGTCGCTCAAGGTCGATGGCAAGATGGACGGTGACGGATTTGTCCGCATCTACGCGCTCTCGGGCAACAGCCGGATCCTGCTCTTTGATAATGATCTTGTTCGCATCCAACCTGATGGCACATTTACCGGAGCCTGCGTGCATACCTGCAACACAGGACTGAACAGCCAGGACTTCACGCTGGATGTCGTCGTCGATAATGCTGCGGTGACGATCTACTCGATCGCGTATACGGTCGCCCAGAGAACATAAATCACACCAACGGATTTCTTAAGAGCGAGACGACCATGGTGATTGAGAAGAACAATATGAACAGCAAGGCCGGCATGAGGAGCCAGATGTGCGCTTGCGAAGGAACAGAACCGGGAAGGGATGGCGAAGGCAAGGCATCAAGCGCTTCTTTCTTGAGAATGTCCAACGCTTCCTCGACCATCTTGGGCGAGTGGCCGTAGCGCACGAGCTGAAGTTTCAGGTCATGCACATCATATCCGATCGCGAGATGCTCGCGCAGGTAGTCCACCAAGTCCCCAACAACCATGCCTGGTTTTTCGGCACGAGCGTATATAAATATTTATCGTCATTCAAAAAAGGTAACAATGATCGTCTATGCCTCACCGTTACATTTATATAGTCAATTGCGGTTTTCTCGTGCATAGGTGTCAAGAACCACAAAGCGGTTCTTGAGCACACTCGGAATTCCACTGGTTAGCGGGTTACTCAAGTAGAATTCCGATAGTTCAAAAAGGGTTGTTATGGAAAAAAAGGGGCAGATAACCATCTTTGTAATCATTGGAATCATTCTCATCGTCATCATCGCGATTTTTCTGTATACGCAGCGCGAGCGTTTCCTTGCCCCAATCGAAGCAGAACACATCCGTATCGCAGAAACGCCTGAAACCGTACGGCCGATACAGCACTTCATCCAGACCTGCCTGTATACTGTTGCAAAGCAAGGACTTCAGATGCTTGGCGAACGCGGCGGCTACATCGAGCCCAAGCAACGCTACAACCCGTACGAAGTCACCGAAGGCGCCGCAGTCCAATTCGCCCCTGAATCCGAGCTCAAAGTGCCTTACTGGTGGCACCTCGCCTCACGGAATGATTGCTCAGGCAATTGCCAATTCGTGAGCGAACGACCTGCCCTGTTGCGCACCGAAGGCGGCGCACGTTCGATCGAAGGACAGCTCGATTCCTATATTGCAGCATCATTGCCTGACTGCCTCGGCACGTTCACGCAATTCCGCGAGCAGCAATTCGCCATCACGCCCACCGGCCCGCTGAAGCCTGAAACGCGGATCACCAAACAGAACGTCGCCGTGCTCCTCACCTACCCGCTCGATGTCACGCGAGGAGCTGAACGCTTCACGCTCAAGGACTTTGTCACCGAATTACCCGTGAACCTCTACGAGATCTACCAGCTTGCCACGAATATCACCAATCTCCAGGCACAGCACTCCTTCCTTGAGCGC
>CAYYLN010000028.1:0-11341 GCA_964472615.1 uncultured Methanosarcinales archaeon | reverse complement strand
ACGCGCTCGCTCATCGACATCTTTGGCAGGGCAAGCGAAGACGCATTGCCACCGGTCGCAGAGATGGAATTCGGCTTTGGCACCGGCACGATCTGGACCAAGTTTGAAGTTGGGGACAAGATCAAGGAGATGCTCGCGAGCTACATTCCCTTGCTTCGCGTGATGAATACGCGCAATTACCGCTACTTGCCTGCGCCAATAGGCGCTGACAGAGAATTCTATGAAGTCTTGTACAATCGCGGATTCACCGTGCCTGTGCTTGACCCTCACCGCAGCCTGAATGCGAAATTCGTGTATTTGCCGTGGTGGAAACCCTACCTCGACCTCAACTGCAACGGCCAGCTCTGCCAGTCGGAAGGGTTCTCGAGCACATTCGGTTTCCTGTTCGGAGTCAGACGGTACACGTTCGCATACGACATCAGCTACCCGGTACTCGTGGAACTCAAAAATCCTGACGCCTATGGTGGTGAGGGATATTCATTCAGGTTCTTTCTTGAAGCAAACGTGCGCAATAATGAGCCGTTGGCAGTCATGGAACTGCCATTGAATGTCCCATCAATCACCGAACGCGCAACGCTTCTGTGCGATGAAAGCCAAAGAACTGGAGGGAATGTGACCCTGAACGTGCGCACGAGCGCAGGCCAGCCAGTGGATAACGCAGAGATCCTTTACCGCTGCGGAACCGAGACCTGCACTATCGGGACTTCAGTCAATGGTAAAATCATCACGCAGTTCCCGCGCTGCTTCGGCGGATTCGTGAGCGCCAACCATGGAGATTATGCGCCTGCAGTGAAACCCTTCGATATGATTGATGCGAGCGCCCAGACCATTGACCTCACCCTCGGCGCGGCATACCCCGTTGACTTCACCGTCAAGAAATGGCTCCTCAAGAAGGGATTTGAGGAAATTCCTGCCTCTGGCGGAGCGATGAGGATTGTTGAAAATGGCTGGGAGCTCGACCAAACCCAGATGTTCAATCAGGGGCCTCGTGAGAACACGCTGATCATGCTTGAAAGAAAAGGCCAGCCGTTCGAAGAGCCAGTCATTATTTTCGGGGAGGTCTGCGGAGCACCAGTATCCAAGGCATCAATCCCGTGCGGCACTCCACCGTCAGACAGCTCGCAGAACATCCTGGTGTATTCAGGCGATTACCATGTAACAATCTACAGCTTCATGTATCCATCGCCAGACGTGAATATTCCGCCGGACAAGCGCTGCTTCAGTCGAGGACCTTTCAGGAGAAAAAAATGCGTTTGGATTCCGACAACCGACATCACCTTCAACACAGAAAAACCATTGATGTCAGGTGTTGCTGAATATGACTGGACCATCACTGAGGATGAGCTCAAGAACGCGAAGAACATCCAGTTCAGCTACATTAACTTCGCGTTGGATAAGGTGATGCCCCCTCAGGCACGCAAAATCGAGGACTTGAGTATCATGGGCAACCTGTTCGAATACTCAACTCAATACAAGAATTTGTTGAAGCCGAGAATCACATGAAACTCATTGAAAACAGAACATGGTTGGCGCTCTGGCTACTTCTCATGCTGCCTGTCGCTGCAGCGCAAGAAATTCTTACCATCCAGAAATTCTCAGGCATGGACAACATACCCAATTTTGCCAAGGAAGGCGATGAACTCACCATCCAAGCGCTTGCACAAATGCTTGGCAGCCCGACGCCTGACGTTGCAGTGCAGCGCGTGCGCATCTATAACGCTGACACGTACGAATTCATGGACAGTTGCACTGCGCAGGCGAACAACATGCAGCAGTGCACCTCCAAGACCACTGATTTGGTATCGGGCGGCACTGACGATTACCTGATCAAGCTTTTTGATGCGGACAATAATGAGATCGCTTCGACCACCAAGACCTTGACCGTTGATTTTCTTGCGCCAAAGACCATCGCGTTCAGCGCCAGCCCAAACATGTCCTCCACGCCCGTGCCCACAACCGTGTACTACCAAGTTGAAGATTATGGCACGGAAACCGGCCAGATGACGAACTGTGCAGGGATCAAGGCGATCAACATCACGGCAAACAATGTCGTCGTCGGCCAGATTACTTCGCTCGTGGGCGCGTGCGCCAAGGAAGGAACATTCGTCTTCACCCCCACGGTCAGCGGGCCATCAGCAAAAGTCACGGTCTGCGCGGTTGCCGCTGATCACCTGAATCACAAGAGCCTGCCGGCGTGCAGAGAGATCTTCATCGACTCGCTCAAACCCACGCCGCAGACGCTCGAACTGCGCGACAGCGACGGCTTGCTGATCACGCATGCACGCACCGGCCAGGTCGTGACCACAGACGTCTTTGTGCGCATCCTTGATGTCGATGTCAACCCTGAAGCAGTCTTTGCGGACCTCTCCAAACTGAATCCGAACCTGGGCAACCTGGTGCGCGAAGACCAGAGCGGCGAGTGGTTCATCTGGCGGAACGTGCCGGTCACGACGCCTGCGACCTGCCAGGTCACGGTTGACGCAGCCGACCTCATGGGCAATAAGGACATCAAGACGCTGCAGTGCAGTATCGGTGTCGATGACACCAGCCCTGTGCCAACCAGTCTCGTAACCCCCTTTGTTGACGATGATGGCACATCCCTCATCGGCGTGAACGGTACCATCATTGCGGAATTCACTGAAGCAGGCTCAGGACTCGATAAGGGGAACGCATTTCTTGATTTGCGCGAGCTGGGCAAAGGCGCAGAAGTCAAGGCAACCACGTGCCAAAAGACCAATACTGATACGTGGAAGTGCTTGTGGTATGTCGTTCCTGCCGTTGCAAGCGGCGATTACGACATCAAGATCATGCCGACCTCGCGCGACGACCTGGACAACCAGGTCACGACCACGCTGCAAAAAAAGATCCGCTTTGACAACACTGCCCCTGCAAACCCGCGCGTGAAAGAGATCGCGGCATTCCGCGGCCAGGAACGCATCAAGACAAACGTTACCTCGCTCGGCGAGACTGTTGAGTTCGTCGTTGAAGGCGCAGGCTTCACGACTGTCACTGCAGACCTCACCTCGGTCGGTGGTGACAAGGACACGCCTGCAGAACACTGCACCGGCAATACCACGAAGACCTGCACCTTTGGAGTAACGGTCGCGGTCTCAGGGCCGCAACCCACCAGCACCTCGTTCACGTTCACCGATGTCACAGGCAATACTGCAACCATCACCACCACCAACCTTTTCATCCTCGGCATCAACAATGAGACCGCACCGAATTACTGGACGATCACGACCGAATGCTCGCCGGAAGCGCTCGATCGTAAGACCTTGTCTGTGTTCGAGCATCCGGTGTATTGCCGGGTAAAAATGCAGTCAACGAATTCCCAAGCACGACCGATCACGGTGTTGGGTCCTGAAGACTTGAGCGAGTGCTCAGGAGACGTTGATTACATCAGCGATTTCAGCGTGGAAAACAACTTTGCTGGCAGCACTGAACCCTATCTCGTGCTTTCATTGGTTGCTACAGATTATGCAATCAATGATCTCACAATGACGTGCCCGATGTCGACATTGACGCGCATTGGTAATTTCGTTCCACAGAATTTTGAGAAAGATAACGCAACCGTGACCTTGCAGTTCTACAACCTGCCCCTGGGAGAACTCTATAGCAACATGGGAGATGAGGTGAAGGATGTTGAGAAAAAAACAGACGGGGCCTGGAAGACGATTGGACAACTGCAGAAAATAACTGGAGTCGCAGAGAAAGGGTGCCAGGTTCTTAACACGTACGCTACCGTGATGGGAACGCTGTCGTCCATTAATGTCGTTTTGAGCTCTGCAGAGAGAACTGCGCGTGCTACTATTGTAGGTGAGCTAGCAGCAGAAGGACTCAAGGAGGGTGCAGGAAGACCGCACTGCCTCACGAGCGAATCCACACGCGCCGCATACAACGACGTTCTTGTTACTACACTCAAGCCATTCTGCGACTTCCTGACATGCCAAACAGGATTGTTTGATGTTCTGAGCAGCAACGTGCCCATTGTTGGGGACGTCGTAAGCAAGGAAACAGCTCGCGAAGCAAAAGAAGGCTTGAGAGGAGGACTCTTTGATGTCCTTAGTCTTGGCGACGGGTGGGCAAAAAAACAGCTGGAAGGCACGGTCTCAAAGGAAGGTGAAATCGTACAAAACCCAAATGTCTACCTGAACGTCAAAGATAGTCTTGTGTACAGTGTTTTCGTTCCACCCTTGTGCATTCCTGGCATCATCTACAACCTTGACAAGTGGCGACAGACAGAATGCAGGTATGGTTTGTGTTTGTTGCAGGATGTGCGCGAAGGAGGACTGCCCGTAAGTGTATGTAAGGACCAAAAGAGCTACATGCAATGCAGGTTTGTCGTTGGCGAGATCTTCAACATCATTCCCTTCGCGCCAATCGTCAATTATTATCTCAACATCATTCAACAAGCGCTGTCTGACCCGCTCGTGCTTGCAAATCTGGGAATAAAATTCCTCCTCAATTGCGATTCATTATGCGTTTCTCCTGTTGAACCAGGCGCTGCATGGTATATTTGCGCAGGCCAGTCTGTTCTTTCGCAGGTAGGACAAAGCATCCAGTACATCAAGAACATCAAGACCGTGACAAAAGACTTCGGCGACGTCAATACGGGCTGGTGCGAACAGTTTGATGAGGCGCTCGACGAATTCGAGGCGGCAGCATGAAAAAACCATTCGCCCTCGCAATCATCATACTGTTAGTGAGTGTGAGCGCTGTGACGGCGCAGCAAGAGATTGGTGGCTATACTGAACTAACGCCAACCCCACCGCCATCTGCGCCAGTACCAGGAGCACCCACACTTGCGCCATCACCAACCGGCCCACAACCAAATGCATATCTGTATCGCGGGCCTGGAATAAACTACAAAGTGTATGATCAACCGCTCCTCCCTGATAAAATACCTGCCGGGTTTTCATATGCCGGAGCGTACCCGCTTACGAACGCCAACGTAGGTCTTATTCGAGAGAACAAGCCTCTCGTCGCCATTGACCATTACAAGGTTGTTTTAAGAAATTCCGAAGGCACTCTTGATGTATCGATCGGAATCGAGACAATTCGTTCATGGAGCGGCCCGGATAAGTTCTCGTACGATCCAGCAACGAAACAATACTTTTTTGACAACAACCCCATTAGCCCGATTCCTGACTCTTCCGGCAATTTGCGCTTCAGAGTTCCGGGAACCGCACAAGAAATTAGCGGAGCATACATCAACCCACTTGAAAACGGTGGACTGCAAGAACTGCGCGACGGCAAAGTGACGGTGTATGATGCACAAGGAAAAATCGCAGGAAGCTTTAGCGAAGCTGACTGGACCAAAACCTGGAAGCGCTATTTCACAAACGAAAAACAGTTTGCACAACTTGCATACACGATATCAGACTTTGATCTTGATCCCGAGGATGTCACGCCAGTACCGTCAGGGGCCGGAACTGGCTTCTACACCAACAGCATCGTCATTTCAACCACCAACGGCAAGTTTGAGGTCACGCGAGGCACCATTGCGGATGGAAAACCAACAGGCGCGTTCACCAGAGAGAATTATAGAATCGTGGACGGCCAAAAAATTGTTGACCAAATCATTGAAAGAGATGCAAAAGGAAATGCATATGAAGCGCTTTTTGAGGACAACCACTGGACAATTGTCCGATGGAATACGCAAACACAACAAACAGAAAAAATTGACTTCTCGATAGAAACATATGCTGAGAAACAAGTCCTCGTTCTAGGAACAGTTGGTGCGGTGCACGTTGTACAAGACCCGAACACTGGCAAAATCAAGTATTATAAACCGGATAAACTGACCGAGTTCACTTCAGCAGAGCTTCAAGAGCTCGGGAAAAATGAAAACACAAAGAAATCCCTGAAGGATACGGCTGAAAGAGGCGATAGTACGAATGAAGCGCGTGAGCGCAGAAGATTAGCAGAATTGCCTGAAACCATGCGATTCCAATGCACGCGCGCTGGCGCATTTAATCTCGGACAATGTCTTGGCACGTTCGTCAAGTACTATGCTGATGTCGCGGGGTTTGCCGGCTGGTCCGCACTTATCTGGGATGAGAAATTCCTACAAAAATGGCGAGACAAAGTCAACACCATCATGTGTGACAAGCTCCACCTGCCAACGAAAGAATGCTGGACGTCAAAAATCTGCGGCAGGTACTCGGACATCACACCCACACGTGATGGCGTCCTGTATAGCACGCCTGCTGGCGGAGCACCACGCGCGCTTGCACACATTGAGGGACAACGCTCCTTACCTATGGTGACGCCCGCAGGCACTTCCTGGGGTTACACAGTGACGTTCAACCTCAACAATCCTACTGAGAAAACAATGAAGTATAACGTGCGGTTCATCGGGCCAAGAAGAGAACCATTATGGTGGAGCGAGCTGCAAGGGGTTGGCGCGGGTGGTTCTGTAAGTGCTCTTGGAACATCGGCATTGTACAAGATCTCTGCAAACGATTATAACCACATCTGTCTTGAGTTCAACCCATCAATAACTTCCTTTGGCGGCAAACGCGTGAGCAAGGTCTGCAACGATGTCGTCCAGTACAGCGGTGAAGCAACCGCACCGTACCCACCGCCGCCTACAGCAGAAGAAGTCACAACACCGGACGCACCCACACCAGCAGCGCCTGGAGCGCCACAACCGCCCGGAGCAAGCATATGAACCTCAAACAACTGATTTCTCTACCACGCATCCTGGGAATCATACTTATGGTATTGGCAGTCCTCGCGTACAAGACGCAAGGGCCTGTCCAAGTCGGATTGCTCGCGATCGCAGGAGCAACGCTGTTGTTGACGCCGCTCCAAGCAGGGATCAAGCACTGGCAGGCATTCCTTGCATCGTGGAAATTGACAAAGGAATTCGCGTTCGTGATGCTCTTTGACATCCTCTTTTGGGCAGTGCTCGCAATCCTCGCGCTTTTGCTGAGCAACGTGCTGAAAGGACCGATCGAACAGCTCAAATCAATCCAGCTCGATCAAGGAATCACGCTCGGAAGCCTCCAAGCAGGCAATGCCGTCTTCGAGAGCGTTTTCACTACGGCAATCATCGCCGTCATCATTTTCTGGCTTCTGACCATCATCGCGTACAGCATCTCGCGCGGACTCATCTGGCTCACGCTTCAAGAGAAACCGCTGCACAAGGAGTTCTTCGTGCGATTCAGCATCCTGAATGCAATGTGGTGCACGGTTTGGTTCCTGCTGACATTGTTCTTCCTGGGCACGATCGTCCCGAACGTCGCGGCACACGTGTTCATCGTGGTACTCATCCTGTACGCGCACTTAACCACCTTATTGCATTATTCATACGTCAAGAAACGCAGCGCAAGCAAGGCAGTCAGCGACTCGTTCGCGAGCATTGGCAAGCTCGGCAGTTTTGTGCACCCATACTGCTATTTATTCATCGTCTACCTGATCCTGAACCAGGCACAGCGCGTCACCCAAGGAACCACTGCGTTCGTGACCGCATTCATCGTCTTCCTTGTCTTCATGGCATGGTATCGCACGTACTTCAGAAACATCATGAGGCATATCGCATGATGAAAATGCTTGCATTGCTCGAGTCATCGTCGGCAATCAGCGGATTGCCGAGATTTTCAGCATCGCAGCCAAAAGGAATTTTGGCTGCTTCGACAAAATCGAAGATTTTGTCGCCGTCGCCAACCTCATCGAGAGGAATGGCTTACATGAGGTTGGCGAGATGAACAAGCAAGGACAATTGACGATCTTCATCATCCTTGGCATCGTCTTGTTAATCAGCGTAGGCTTGGTCATGTACTTGACGACCAAGAAAGTGGTAAAACCCATCGAAGAAGAGGTCATTGTTCCTGAGGACGTTCGGCCCGTGTATGAATTCGTGCAAGGATGTGCCAAGGACATCTCGCACCAAGGCATCGGACTCCTAGGATTGCAAGGCGGCTTCATCGACCTGCCGGGCATCATTGAACGCACGCCGACTGCATACATCTCGATCGACACCATGAACGAGTTCAAGGTGCCGTTGTGGTATTATGAAGGCGAAGACCGTACTCCCAGCATCGGCTTCATGGAACGCGAGATCGCGCGATACGTGAACGAACGCCTCAAGGAATGCGTTGGCGACTTCCAGCCGTTCAAGGACCGATTCGCCGTGGTCGAGGAAGGAAACGTGATGACCAGGACAATCATCGCTGACGATCAGGTGCTGGTGCGCATTGCGTGGCCGTTGGCATTGACTGCGCAAGAACGCACCACCCGCATCAAGGATTTTGTTGTGCACATGCCTGTCCGGCTGAAACAGATGTGGGCGCTTGCCAACGCAACCCTTGCATCTGAAAACAAGCACGCCCACTTTGAGAATGCGACCATTGACTTCATGGCAGCAGACAGCGACCACATCCCCACTGACGGGTTCACCATCGAGTGTGGAATCAAGCGCTGGCAGATCACTGAAATCCAGGACCGCCTGCAGCAGATCATGTATTACAACATTCCGACCACGCGCATCGCGAACACCAACTACCTACCTTTCAGCGCGAGCAAGAGCACGTACGAGACACTGCGCAAGGACTCTGCACGCATGACCAAGGAACTTGAGCAAGGTAAAGAAATGAAACCGCCCAAAACACCTGCTCCGAGCGATGCGTACCAGTACTTCAAGCTCTTCTTTGATGTCGGCGCGCGTCCGACTGACCTGAAGATCGCGTTCGAATACCAGCCTGCATGGGGCATGCAGCTCAATGCACAACCCAGCGAAGGCAATGTCCTGAAGTCCAACGCAGGCAAGGGCACAAGCAAGTTCTTGCGCTTCCTCTGCATCAACCAATGGCATTTTGCGTATGACATCATTTATCCCATCAAGGTCACGCTCCGCGACGATGCGGCATTTGGCGGCGAAGGCTTTGTCTTCCAATACGCATTCCCGGTATTGATCAATGACAACGCGCCCGAACGCGTCGCATTCGGCCTCAGGAGATTCCAGAGCGTCGACTTCGGCGCTCCTGAATTCTGCACGACGTATGGCGACAGGCAGGCAGACATCCGCGCGCTCGGGGAAATGGAAGGCGTTGCTGCACTCATTGAGCTGCCTGACGTCAACATCACGTACAAGTGCTTTGATCAGGAATGCGAGCTCGGCCAGACCCGGGCAGACGGCGGCATCTACCGGCTCTCCACCTATCTGCCGCGCAGCTGCGCAAACCCATGCCTCACTGCAAGCGCACCAGGGTATTTGTCTGCGACCAAGCAAATGACTGGTGACCGGCTGGATATCCTTCTCAAGAAGCTACAAGACATGGACATCAGCTTCATGGTTTATCCCTACCATGGCCAGACCACGACGTGGGGACAACCGAGGCCGTTGAAAGAAAACGAACGCGTGTCATTATCCGTGAGCCTGGTCAATGACACCTTTGACCAATTCGTCGGCTTCCCTACCACGAACGAGACCGTGCAGCTCGTGTCAGACACTGCACAGTATGATGTTGATGCAGTATTGTTCCTCAGGGACAACCAGATCGGAGGCTATAACACGCCCGCACTCACAATCCCGTATGATGCAATCGCAGGAAAGACGACCATCATCATTCCCGTGATTGAATACCTGCCGGTTGCAATCACGGATGAACAAAAGCTGAAGATGATGTCTTATATCATGGAAGGAGAGTATCGTGAAACAATCAAACCTGACTTTGAATAAGTGCATCGCACTCACGGCAATGTTTGCATTGTCCATACTGGGCAGTCTTTTGGTAAGCGCACAGCCCCAAGAGCCTGCGCTTACCACGCTCGACATCGAGACAACCGTACCCGACTATTCAAACGATCCCACTATCACCATCCTGGGCAGGACCAAGCCGCTCGCGACCATCCATGCTTTTGTCAATGATATCCGCCTGCGCGTCGTCACATCAACATCGAGCGGTAACTTCAAGCTGCTCAACCTTCCTTTGGATGCAGGAGAGAACACGCTCAAACTCGAGGCGCATGAAGGCGAAGCAGTCGTGACCAAGGACTACAAGATCACGTATGACGGAACACCACCAGTGGTGAAGCTCGACAAGGAAATCCCGCAAGAAATCAGAGGCGCGAACACCCTCACCATCGCAGGCGATGTGAACGAAAAAGTCACCATCCGATATCGCATGTTCCACCGCCAGGACAGGAATTCGCCAGACATTGTGACTGGACTGAAGGCAAGCAAGGTCGAAAAGAACGCCATCGAACTCCAGTGGGAGCCCAGCAGTGCCACAGACCTGCTAACGTATCTCATCGCGCGCGATGAAACACTCATCGCGACAACCACGGTCACGAGCTTCCGCGATGAGAACCTGAAATCAAACAAGTCGCACGCGTACAGCATCGCTGCCGTGGACAGCAGCTGCAACACTGGCGCGTCAGCTGACGTCAGCGCCACCACCCTACGCGGCGGAGAGAACATCACCGAAACCACGTCGCCACAGGTGAATCTCAGCTGCCAGCCTGCGTATGAGACAACCACTGCGGGAAGCCCGTTCTCCATCACCCTGCCGCTGACCGAAGGATTCAATGATCTCGAGGTCATCTTTGAAGACGTGGCCGGCAATAAAGAAACCATCATGCAGACAATCATAGTCGACAATACTGCTCCGCAATTCGTCGAGACCAACCTCGCACAATTGAGCCAGGCATACATCCCTGAAATCAAGATCAAAGGCACGCTGAGCGAGCAGGCGACCGTGTTCGTGTACATCAATGACGAGACCAAACCCAGCGCGTTCGAAGTCTCAGAAGCTGACGGCACGTTCTCCATCAAGGTCAATCTGCGCACGGACGTCAGGATCAGGAAAGGCACAAAGCAAACAACTGTGGAAGTCGGCGAGGGCTGGGCGAACAAGATCAAGCTCGAAGCAGTCGACCTCGCAGGCAACAAGGCAACCTTTGGCCCCACTGATGTCGACTTCCTGCTCTGCGGCCAAGGAACGTGGTGGAATGCGAACATCGGCGAAGCATTGCCCAGCGTGCTCCTGCCGCGACTGATGATCCAAGGCGTGCAGCAGATCGGCATCCCCTTCGCGCTCAACTACACCGGCAACCGGGACATCACTGCAGCGCCGCGCGTGGACGTGCGGCCCATCCCGTTGTCACGGGACGCAGAGAAAGACTATGACCACAACTGGGTGCAAGTCAGCGATTACGAAGGCAAACGAACACCCAAGAGCCACATCGGCTACATCCAGGTCCAGTTCGAAAACGTCGATCCACTGCCGGACAAGCCAGATGCAGGACCGAATGAGCGTGAACGCGCAGGTTCTGAGCACCGCAAAGGAGAATGCCGCATTGGAGGCTTTAGTTGTGTGAAACTCTTCCTGCA
>CAYYLN010000027.1:4553-11937 GCA_964472615.1 uncultured Methanosarcinales archaeon | reverse complement strand
TACGCTTTGTGCAAGAACACGATGCCCCCGGCGGGATTTGAACCCGCGTCAAAGGCGCGAGAGGCCTTTATCCTTGGCCACTAGACGACAGGGGCAGATACGACGATGCATCAAACAACGGTTTTTAAATCTGACGCCGCGACCCGGATTTGAACCGGGATACCCTTGCGGGTCAAGCTTATTGGCAATTATGCGGTTCCAGGCTTGTGCAATACCAGGTTATGCGATCGCGGCATGACGGATCAGAAAATGGCCGTAGCGCTCTTATAAAGGTTTCTTAGTAATGAAAGAAAAAGAAAAAGGGAAGATTACTTCCCTTTTCCGAATGCGTGGTGCCATCCCGAAACCAGGAACAGCAATGCGAACAAATATGAACTCCACACCGCATTGCCTTGCCAGGTGAAATAGCCGGCAGCCAATCCGCCAATGATATAAATCCATCCTCGGACATTCTTTTCCATCTCAAATCACCTCAGTTTGAGAGGAAAATGCAAAATCAGTATATAAACGTTATGGCGATATCGCCGACGCGGTCGGCGGAATCGCCAAAACCTGCGGTTTATGGCGATGGCGTGATTTGAACACGCGACCCACGCCTTATGAAAGCGTTGCTCTGCCAGGCTGAGCTACATCGCCGTTAACGACGGAAGGAAAGAAGTTCATTTAAATACTTAGTGGAGTTGTGCTTGGATCTCTTTCTGCACTTTTGTCATTTCTTCAGACGTGAGCTTCTTGCCCGGCCAGTGCCTCAGGCCGTCGTTTGAAAAGCGCGGGATGATGTGCAAATGCGTGTGGAAGACTGCCTGGCCTGCGGCTGGCTTGGTATTGATGCCGATGTTAAAGCCGTCAGCCTTTACCGCGTTCATCACTGCTGCAGCGATCTTTTTCGTGCGCGTGATCATGTCACTCAAGACATCATCAGGCGTCTCCAGCAGGTCCACGTGGTGCGATCGGGGAACAATCAACGTGTGTCCGGGATTGATGGGAACAATATCGAGGAATGCGAAGATCTTGTCATTCTCATAGACCTTCAGGGAAGGGATTTTGCCAGCGATAATCTTGCAGAAAACACAGTCGCCCATCAGTCTCACCTCATAAAAACTTCTCGATTTCTGTCAAGCTCGCAATCTTGTTCACGTATGTGCGCGTGTTCCTCCGGTCAATGAGCACCGCAGTCACACCTGCTTTTTCTGCCCCTGCAATGTCTGTTTCGAGACTGTCACCAACCATGACCGCTTCTTCTTGCGTGATGCCCAGTTTCTCACAGACCGTATCAAACATCTGCGTATCAGTCTTCAAGTAACCAACCTCATACGAAAAGCAGATGGCATCAAAGAGATTCTGGAATCCGAGCTTTTCAAGCAATCCCTCAACAGAAAGCTTGGGCGTGTTCGAGACAATCGCGACCTTGATGCCCTTGCTCTTGAGCATCTCCACTGCCTGCATGACTTCCGGATACGGCTTTGCGAAGATCTTGTTCTTGTTCCATACGCCCACAAGCTTCTCAATAAGCCAGTCTTGGGGCTGCAGGCCAAATGCCTCGAACGCAGCACGAAACATCTCAATCTGGTCGTCATACGCCTTCGTCATCGTGACACGCTCGAATTGCTCAACAAAATCACCAAACTGAAGTCGCGGCCGCATCAAGCGATAGGTCTGCTTCAGCGGCGAATACGCGCCCTGCTGCACCAAGGTCCCCCAAAAATCAAACAGCACTGCTTTTTTCATGTTCCCCCCAACGCGTTCAAGAGACAGCGCGTTTAAAAGGTTATGGTTATGTCTCTGTCCCGAAGGGACCCATTACTGATACAGTATTTTTATGAACTCATGGACCAGCGGGGATTTGAACCCCGAGCCTCACCCACCTTGGGTGCTTTAGACACATGCCATGGGCGCGTTCTACCGGGTTGAACTACTGGCCCGTTTGAGGGTTGGTGGAGTCTTGTTGTGCTTAAAAAGGTTGAGGTGAAGTTAAGAATGGCAAAAGACCAAGTAATGAATTCTGAGGATCACAGGCCTGCAACGCAGGAAGAATACTGGCGGGTTCTTGCTGAGAATAATATTCGAGTTCTCGATTTTGCCCGTATCGTCGAAAGAGCTGGAACGCGTTTAAAAAAGTAGTGGTTACGGCCCTCGTAATTTTTCGAGAACACGATACTGCGCAATGGCGTCCAACGCAATCGTGTAGTCAAGCAGATCAAACAACCTCTTTTCTTCTGACAGATGGAGACCAACTATTTCGTGGGTGAGCTTTCGGACATACCCACACAGAGTTCGTGGAGGCTCTTGTCCCTCATGATTGCACGCGATAAAACAGTGTTTATCCATCCGCGCATTTTCCCCCAGAATGATCTCAATTTTATGTGCAGTGCGCAGATCCTGAAAACACTTCTCAATCGTATCTTCCCCCATCAAAAAGTAAAGAATATCATCCATCTATTAATTAATTTTGGTCACAAGCTTTAAATTGACCTTCGTGTACCCTTGTCACGTGAGTGAAGGACTTGATTTATCCCCGGAAGTTGTTCGTGATGAGATACATGCAGTTTTAGAGGAGTATCATCCTGCAGGGCTCACGCTCGATACGCTCGCCCACGAGATCCTGAAACGCCACAACGGAATCTATCAAGCCGCATGCCTCAATCCGTATGGAAACGGCACTGTTTCGGTCGAAAGCGTTGATGAGAACCAGGAACGGACACTCTCAACTCCAGACCACAAACTTGTCAAGCGATGGATTCTGAATTCCCTGATTGGAACGCCTGATTTGGAAAACATCACCAAAAGGCTCGGCAAGGCTGCGCGAGTTTTTTACCGCTGGATGCGGTTGAGGCATCACGTCAATGCTTGCTATGATCAGACAGATCGTAAGTTCTATTTGCAAAAAGAATATTCGTGATGGACCCGGCGGGAATTGAACCCGCTGCCTCACCCGCTTTCGGGATTACATCCTTGCGAGGGGTGCGTTCTGCCGATGAACTACGGGCCCGTAGTGCAGTGAGAATATGTCGCTAAACTTGCTTTAAAAAACTTCTTATTGGGCGGCTACGCCGCAGATACCAATCATAGAGCGTTCTTCGTGGAAGAAAAGAAAGAAGGTGCCAGAAAAATAAGGCACCCCTTTGGTCTTGGATATGAACAACGTGCAAGAGCTTATTTAAAAGCTTTTCCGTTTTGAAAGGTATACGTCTTCCAAAGCTCGCCAGAGACAATGGTCTTTGGCATTGTTCTGCATTTCAATCCTTGAGCTTCAGGGCCTTTTTGATCGCTTCGCGATCAAACCCCACAATGATGGTGTTGCCGATCTCGATCACCGGCACGCCCATCTGGCCGCTCTTCTCGATCATCTCGTTCGCGGCAGCTTGATCCTTGGACACATCAATGTCCTCGTACGTGATCTTGTGCTCCGTTAAATATTCCTTCGCGGCCTTGCAGTACGGGCACGTCGGAGTTGAATACACCTTGACTTTCGGTTTCTTTGCTTCTGCCATTCGCATCACCTGTTTCTTGAAACAGACACATACTTATAATTCTTTCCTGCGAACCATGCCTCAGGTCATTTTCATTGTTGCACAACAACCTGTCCTTTCATGCTGGGGTGGATCGTGCAAATGTACTCATATGCCCCTTCCTTGTCGAACGTGATCTCACTACTCTGCCCCTTGACCATATTGCCCGTATCAAGCCCGTCGCCGGTTGCCGTGTGCTGCGCGCCGTCATAGTTTGTCCAACGGATTGTGTCACCTTTGTTGACCGTGACGATTGCAGGGATGAATTTGAAGCCCTTGATCTGGACGTCAACCGTTTTCGGCGCAGCATGCTGCACCTCTTGCGCAGGCCCTTGCTCGATCATGGGCTCTTGCGGCAATGCAGGAGACTGCTCGACAGGCACCTGCGGCGCAATCACCGCAGGAGGCTGCGCTGCAGGAGTCACCTGCGGCGCTTGCGGCGCGCACGCTGCGAGCAGCACCAGAATTGCGAGTATGGTCAGAATGTTTTTCATTGATATCACCCTGAGAAAGGCAGACGCCTTAACTTTTTAAGCCTTTCTTCTGATCCAGAACCACAACGCGATTCCGCCGATAAACATCGGCACATTGAGCGCCTGCCCCAATGTCAACGGACCCACCATCACCGTCGGCTCGCGGAAATACTCAGTGATGAAGCGGAAGACCGCATAGAGCATCAAAAAGAGAGCACATACCGAGCCGTGCGGCCATTTCCTCTGACGGAAACTGTACAGGATGCCAAACAGCACGAAGCTATAGAACGACTCATACAGTTGCGATGGGTGACGGTAGCCTTCTGCGCCCAAAAACTTGACTGCCCAGGGAACACTCGTGATCCTGCCCCAGAGCTCGCCATTGATGAAATTCCCGATCCTGCCGAACATGAGCCCGAGCGCAAGCGGAACAAAGCACACGTCACACAAGTTCAGGAGCGAGATTTTCCTTCGACGAGCAAACCAGTATCCTGCGATCATGCTGCCGAGCAATCCGCCATGGAAGCTGAGGCCGCCATGCCAGATCGCAATGATTTCTCCAGGATTCGCTGCGTAATACGGCCATTCCCACACAAACACCTCAAAGAGACGAGCGCCGAGCAAGGTGCCAATGGTCAGCCAGACCATCAACCAATCAACCTCGTCATCGGTGAGATTGATCAGGCCTTCGCGTGCTGCACGCCGCACGTACCAATACATAATCAAGAACCCGAGCGCCCACATCACGCCATACCAACGGATCTGCAGCGGTCCGAGCTGCAGGAGGATCGGATTCAAGGCGTGTTCAAAGACCACGTTGCACCGCCTGCACGAGCCGTGCCACGTACAATCTCGACCACGCGAGCAAGACCACCAATATCACGGTACCGAGAATGAACAACGCGAGCTTGCTCACCTGGGCGATCCATTGGAGCAGAAAGTTCCCGGTCAAGAATTGGACAATGATCAGGATGAACGCAGGCACCATGGTCTGCACGTGACGCGTGCCCAGCAGCACTGCCTTGCGGATGTTCAGCAGCGGGTAGGAAAGAACCGCGAAAGAGATCAACAGCACAAGCACAATCCCAAGCAGTATGCCTGACGCAGGAGCAGACTGGCCGAGCGCTTTCTCAACAACCAAGCGACGCACATCGAAGATGGCATCAACCACAGACCAGGCCGCGTACAACCCAAACCAGAGCAGGTTGATGCGCGCGAACTGCAGAAGGAAGATGCGCCAAGGGGTCTTCTTTCCTGCAACCGATGTCGCGAACCACCATGCCATTCCCTGGAACAAACAGAACAGCACGAACATGACCACGGCAAGCACGATCAACAAGCCCAGGAATTGCCAGGTGTAGTTGCGCGCCGGATCAAGAAACAGCGCATCAAGGACTGCAGGACGCACCCTGCCTGCAGGAACGCGCATTTGCTCAGACACGAGCGTCCCGATAATGATTACGTGCTCGGTCAATTTGTCAAATACAGGCCTCGTCAGAAACCCGAATGAGAACAGGAAAAGGAAGTCCATCAGGCCGCTGGCGATCACGTACAAACCCTGGTGCGCAAGAGTCTTCCAGGATGCAACCCATTCCCTGATGACCACGATGCGTGCAAGATCCATATTACGGTGTGACTGATTGCGCAAATGCCTGTGGTGATGGTGTTGGAAAGAGCGCATGAATGTTCACGACAAGCAACACCAGTGCGAGAATGACGAGCGCGATAACCACAATAAAAAACCAATCGCCCTTCTTCATTGCCGCTACTCCCAATAGCAGCAGTCGATGTAGGAAATCAATCCAGGCTCGCAGGTAAATCCGACTGCAATCAGTTCGTTCTTGTGCGCAAGATCAGTCACTGCATTGCCGCGCAGGCACGCATTCTGTTCAGGAACAAGCGTGACGCCGGCACCCGTGATGCCACCAAGGTAGCCGGTGAAGAACAATACCATGACAACAATCACGAAAATTGCGACCACACCCCACGTGGCGAGCCAAATGTCGCGCGATGCACCTGCCTGCTCTGCTCCCAACGGAACCGGCGTTGTCGCGTGAAATTCAAGTTTCTTTTTGACCATTGATGTCACCCCTTTACCATCCCCACCCGGGGCAATCGGGTTTAAATAGTTTTCGTTTTGCGCATCAGCAGGGAATTTGTGACGACTGAGACGCTGCTTGCAGCCATGGCGGCACCTGCAATGATAGGATTGAGGAGCCAGCCGGTCCACGGATAGAGCACTCCTGCCGCAATCGGAATACCAATCATGTTGTAGATGAACGCCCAGAAGAGGTTTTGCTTGATCTTGCGCATGGTGTACGTGCTGATGCGCATGGCCGCAACCACATCGCGGAGGTCTTCCTTGACGAGCACAACGTCCGCGCTCTCAATTGCCACATCTGTTCCCGAGCCGATGGCAATGCCGACATCTGCCTGCGTCAATGCAGGGGCATCATTGATACCGTCGCCCACCATGCCTACCGTGCCTTGCTTCTGCAAGTCCTTGATCTTGGCGACCTTTTCGTTCGGCAGCACACCTGCAATGACATTGGTGATTCCCACCTGTGTTGCGATCGCGTTCGCGGTGCGCTCATTATCGCCGGTGAGCAGCACAACCTTCTTGTCCAATGCTTGGAGTTCTTGCACTGCGGCCTTGCTATAGTCCTTGAGCGTGTCTGCCACGCCGATGACTCCCATGACTTCCTTTCCTACGGCGAGCAGCATCGCGGTCTTGCCTTGCTCTTCGAGCTTGCGCAACTGCGCCTCAGCTGCCTTTGCATCAAGATCGTGCATCATGGCGCGATTGCCGAGCTTGACATGCTTGCCGGCAACAATGCCCTGCACACCCTTCCCCTCAATCGCCTTGAACGCAGTGACTGGCGGGATGGTGACTCGTTGCTGTGCTGCGTTCAGGATCGCCTCAGCGAGCGGGTGCTCGGATTTCTTCTCAAGCGCAGCAGCGAACTGAAGGAGATGCTCTTTCTTGCCCTTGCCCAGCACAATAATATCGGTGAGCTCAGGTTCGCCTTTGGTGAGTGTCCCGGTCTTGTCAAAAACAAGGATGTCAAGCTCGCGCGCTGCCTGAATTGCAGCAGCATTCTTGAACAGGATGCCGTGCTGTGCTCCCAAGCCCGTTCCCACCATGATTGCGGTTGGCGTCGCAAGGCCGATCGCGCACGGGCACGCGATAATGAGCACGGCAACAAATGACATCAGGCTGAAATTTACGTCATACCCGAGCAACGTCCACGTGAGGAAACTCAAGACCGCGATGGCGATGACGACCGGGACGACGTAGTACGCGACCTTGTCTGCAAGCTGCTGGATGGGCGCCTTGGATGCTTGGGCTTCTTCCACAAGCTTGACGATCTGTGCGAGCACTGTGTCCTTGCCGATTCTGGT
>CAYYLN010000027.1:0-4543 GCA_964472615.1 uncultured Methanosarcinales archaeon | reverse complement strand
CCTCTTCTGAACCGGGATGCTCTCGCCGGTGATCATGGACTCATCCACGCTTGAGTGTCCTTCAACAACAACGCCATCGACCGGAATCTTGCCGCCAGGCTTCACGATCACGAGATCACCGACCTTGACGTCATCAATCGGGATCTCGACCTCTTTTCCTGTTCTGACCACAATCGCGGTCTTGGCCTGCAGGCCGAGCAATTTCTTGATGGCTTCGCCCGTGCGACCCTTGGTCACTGCTTCGAGATACTGGCCGAGGATCAGGAACAGTAAGAGAATGCCAGCGATCTCGAAATACAGGTTCCCGATCTGCCGGCCCAGGAATGCGAAGACGCCCACCATGATTCTGTAGCCATATGCGGTGAGCGTGCCGATCGCGATGAGCGTGTCCATGTTCGGCATCCTGTGGAACAGGGCAGGGATGCCGCTCTCGAAGAACGGCCAGCTCGCGAGCATGATGGGCGTGGCGAGCACGAACTGCACAAGCGCCATCACGTTATGGCTGAGCGCAGGCACCGGAAGACCGAACCATTCAGCCATCGCGAGATACAGGAGCGGCAAACCAAAGACCGCGGTCACAATGAGTCGCTTGCGCCAGTACATGATCTCGTCTTCCTTGCCGGTGAATGTGTCGTAGCAGCGCTTGCTGCAGAAATAATGGGTCTTGCCATCCTTGGTCGCCTTGAATGAGGCGCGGGCAATCGGCACCTGCATTTTGCAGACAGGATCGGTAGCCATCTCACTTGCGGTCTTTTGGCGCTCACTCAAGAACGTTTCCTTGCAGTGATCTGAACAGAAGTAATACGTCTTGCCATCCTTGACCGCAGTGGCTGCTGCCTTCTTCGGATCAACATCCATGCCACAAACAGGATCTTTGGCCATCAAGAAAGGTCCTTGTACTCACCATACGGGTGGATGAGCTTCCAACCGTTGTCTTTCAGCCTGAGCGTGAGCGTTTGGTTGTTCGTCAGGAATCTTCCATCCAAGGCTTCCACTTCCAACGCAACCGAGACCGTTGCCTCGCTGCCCGTGTTGGATTGCTCTGAAGCGAAGACGAGCCGGGCGCCTCGTGCATAATCATAAAACCCGCTCACATACTTGGCAAAGTCCTTTTCCTGATGTGCGGTCGGCTCCAAGGCCTTCCACCCATCCGAAACCAATGCGTACATTGTTGTGTAGTCTTTCTGCGCCCAAGCGGCATAATAGTTCTGCACAATCTCCTTCGGTGTTCCTTCCACGCGCGGCGTGGGTTCCTGAACCGGAGCACAGCCTACCAGCAGAATCACGAGCAGGATCACGAGCAATCGCTTCACGCATCACATGATGGCCGTGCTTCTATATAATGTTTGTGGCGACGGAAGCGAAACATTTTTAAAGTGTTACAGTGAGTGTAAAATCAGGAGTGCCGTGGTTACGCAGTCTTTAAATAGCCAGAAACTATTACACTCATTGTAATGGAGAATGTGCAAAAGATTGGATTGGGCATCATGATTGCGGCAGTCGTATTGTTCTTGCTTGGCTTTACCTATGTCCGTTCTGCAGAACAGGCATTATTGGCAGGGCATAAATTAGGGTCTGCTGGCGAATGTGTCCATGCAGAAGGGCTTGTCTGCCCCTATGAACAGATCAACAAGCTTGCGATCCCAAAGTACGTGGGACTGTTCGCAGACATCGCAGTCTTTGCCTTTGGTCTGGTGCTGTTCCTCAAGAAGAAGCCGGAAGAGAAAGCGATGCTCAAGGCGCGCAAGGAAGCCAGAAAGCTCGGTGGCGATGAAGCACGGGCGTTTGACCTGATCACGCAGGCCAATGGCATGATCTTCCAGAACGAGCTTGTGGAAAAAATGGGCGTTTCCAAGGTCAAGATTACGCGCATTCTTGACAAGCTCGAAGCCAAAGGGCTCGTTGAGCGCAAGCGGCGCGGCATGACCAACATCATCGTTCTGAGATAATTCTCCCTTGAAACTAGTTTCATCAGTACTCCTATAAGGCGTTTCATTCTTTGACCTCATATCCTTGCATGCGCAAGCTTGTGCGAGCAGGGGAGGAACACACCATGTTCAATTGGTTGAAGAAGAAAAAGAAAGCAAACAACACAGGGCACAGCGGTGGCTGTTGCCAGTAGGGAGGTCACTATGGAAAACTCAAAAGCTATCGGGATAGGAATAGTAATCGGCCTGCTCGTTGCGCTCGGATTCACAATCGTGTACACAGGCAAGACATCAGGCACTACCGGCGCGGCAACTGCCGGATCAGGAATGTCAACTGAAGAATTCAGTTCATATGAAGAAATGATGGCAGCCCACCATCCAGGTCAGGCAGCCTCTGCGCAGAGTGAAGATGGTTGCGGCGGAGTGGCATCAGGTACAGGAGCGAAAGCCTCATTTGCAGGCACGCTCTCTGAATATGGGCTCGCATACGATGATACAGGATACCAACAGCTCTTGACTGCGGCCAAGAACGTCCAGCTGACGCCTGCGCAAACCAATCTGATCGTTGGGCTTGATATCAGAATCCCCTGCTGCGAGGTCACCACACTCCAAGCCACAGACAACTGTGAGTGCGGGCACCACGTTGCAATGTACGGCCTTGCCAAGCTCCTGGCTTCAAAGGGCTATGAACGTGACACGATCCAGTCAGAGCTTAACAAGTGGAAAGAAGTATTTTACCCTGGCGGCGGCAGCGGGAACACCGGAGGCTGCTAGATGGGCGTCACGCGGTGGCTTCTCGCGCTACCTGCATTCCTGGCAACATTACCCGCTGCCCTTGCGCACTGTCCACTCTGTACGGCAGCGACAGGGGCTGCTGTCGGCGTGGCACGCTTTTATGGCGTTGACGACGCACTTATGGGTGTGCTGATTGGAGGATTTGTCGTTTCCTCGGCGCTCTGGGCACACAGGGCGTGTAAGCGCAGAGGCTGGCAATTTGTCTACGGCCAAGCCACGATTTTCGTGCTGGCATCCTTGATCCTGACCATCATCGGCTTCAAGACCGGCAACTTGCTCACCGGAACGACGATGTTCGGCCTGCCGCGACTGCTGTCAGGAATGCTCCTCGGCACAGGCGCGGTGAGCGTGGGACACATCATCCACGAGTATCTCCGCCAGAGCAACCACAACAAGAATTACATCCCACTCCAAGGAATGAGCATCGCGCTTGGAGCGCTGCTCATCCCATGCGCAGCAATCGCAGGAGGTTTCCTATGAAAAACGCACAACGGGCAGACTTGACACATCAAGAGGACATGAGCTTTGCCATCATGAACCTTGTCAGTTTAGAAGAACATCTCGCCATGAGCTCGGTCAAGGCGAAAAAGCAGGAGTATCTCGTGATCCTTGCCGCAGTGCGCAAGCTCAGGATCAAGCTCTTGCGCAAGCTCGTGACAAACACCGAAGGCGAGGTCTGGTGCATCAGCAAGCACCTCCTGGCCGCAACGATGCGGCTCATGGAAACCGCCACCAAGCACCTCGAGACGAATGTTGCGGCAGCACATGAGCTTGAGAAGGATGCATTCGACCTGTACAGCCTCTTCTGGCTTTTGCAGCAAACTCCTGAAAAACCAAAACGTGCAGCACATGCTGCGGAGGTGAAACCATGAACAAGATGCCGATAGCCGCGTTGCTCGCGCTTGCCATTGTCGCAATCGCGCTCAGTGTGTCCGCAGTCGTCAAAGAGAACGCTGCCGAAATGGATGCACAGGGCTCCATGCAGGACATGATGGGTTCCATGAAAGAGATGATGGAACAGTGCGAGGAGATGATGAGTGAAGGAATGGGAGGGATGATGAGTGGCGCTGACAGCAATATGACAAAGCCCGCAGGAATGTCCCAGGAAGAGCACGAAAGCCATCACCGATGAAGAAGCACACTTTGATCATGCTGGCGTGCCTAGCGATACCTATTGCCCTGCTCATCGTTGTTTATGGGTTGGGTATCCGAAATCAAGCAGTGTACTGGTTAGCATTGCTTCTGTGCCCTTTCATCCATCTTGTCATGATGAAGATGCACGGGAAAGAAAAATGTCATTGAATGCATTACTCACGTATGGAACAATTGCTGTGGCGTTCATCACCATGGTGTTAATCATGCATCCTGCAGTGTTGGAAGGATTGTAGTCATGTTCGAAGAACTGCGAAAAAAATTAGGCAAGAAGCAAATAAAGAACACGCTCAAAGCAGCGCTCGCGTGCTGTTTTGAGGACTGAGCAAAGCAAAATTTCATGAGGTGGAACAATGAGTTGTTGCGGAAGCGGACATGGCTCACATGGCCCAAGCGGATTCAAGTTTTGGATTGTTCTGGGACTGCTGATCTTGATCGCATTCTACCTTTTCAAGTATTTGCGCTAAAAAATTAAGAAAGTAGAGAATTGCGGGGGGCGTTTAGCCCCAGCGGTTCTTGCACGTGTTGTAGAGCCACGCGAACAATGCGCCAAGCAGCGCACTGCCAATGGCTGCCTCAAGCACGCCGACCAGGATGCCCATCGGCGTTGCGCTGAAGCCCGGCAGCACGCTCTGGTACAGTGGATAAATTGTCTGGTTCTACTACGC
>CAYYLN010000026.1:6126-12143 GCA_964472615.1 uncultured Methanosarcinales archaeon | reverse complement strand
CGCAGTCTGTGACTGCCCAAGCGGCCCGGCGATTACTCCGCTCGTGCGACCATTTGACTGGCGCGAAGAGTATTACCCACAAGGATAGAGCAATGCAGAGCGTCCGGATCGGCCTCGTGGTACTGGCAATCGTTGGTATCATGGGACTGGTAGCGCTCGTGCTCTTATCAAAGCACGTGCGCCTTGCATTCGCATAGTTCCAAACGAGGTGAATAGTCATGGCAGAAGAAGGCAAAGGAGTTGCGTTGGCGATTCTTGGCATTATCGCGGTGATTGCAGTCGTTGGACTTGTGCTGCTCTTCACCGGCGGAGCAGGAAAGGTCTCCTATGGAGGAGGCCCGTTCATCCAAGAACCTGCAGACCGGCTTTGCAGCGACATCCATTGCGAGAATGGCGAAGGAGGAATCGTGGTCGGCGATACACCAACTCATTGGATCTGCGCATGCCCCCACAATTTCCAAGCGCAGCACATCGCTGACTGGTCCAATCAATGGAGAGGCGATGATGCCCATGGCAGTCGCCCCTTTTCTACCGATAGCACTCTGCTCGTCAGCAAAATTCGCGAATACTAGTTTGCCCCATGAACCTTGACCATGACAATGCAGCGGGATTGAAACTCGTCACCCTTGGCTTTGTGGCGGTCATTGCCATCGCAGGCCTCGTGCTGATGTTCACCCAGACCAGCACCATCACTGGCAATGCAGGCAGGTCAGGCATACAAAAGCTCAGCACTGAGGGCCTCATCGAACGCTCACCCTACGAAGCGTGCAGGGCAGTGCACACCGGCTCTGAGCATGGCATGGTGTACGTGTGGAACGGCATGATTAAGCCTCGGAACAACCTCATCGCCTGCGTTGACCCGCTTGACCCGACCAATGAAGCGCGAGTCCGCTGGGTTGAGCTCAATCTCAAATACGGGTGACTGATGGACGAACACAAACTCAGCGTAAGTATCCTCGCAATCATAGGAGTGCTCACGCTTGTCTCCTTTGTCATCCTGTACACGAATAGCACAGGACTGTACGTCTACGAACAACCAGCAAGCCATAAGCCTGTTATCGTCCAGACCAGCACCTACCGCACCCCATTCAACTTGTGCCAGCAATTCTTGTGCAATTCGCCAGGAGAAATTGGTGAAGCCGTGCCTGCATCTCCGGTCGGCATCGAGACCTTGACTGGCAATATGGTTTGCCGCTGCCCGAACGGTCACGAATTCATCATTCGCCCTGACCGCATCGAGGAGGCAACCTACGAATGAGCGAACAGCTGGGATTCGCGCTTGTCCTGCTCGTCGCGATCGCGTCAGTTGCGAGTGTGTTGTTGCTCTCAAGCGTCTCTCCAACGGCGCAGGTCATTGCAGGACAGGCAACCGTGACTGTGCCCAGCGAAACCACCTGCATGCATGTCATCTGTCCTGGTCACGCCCAAGCATATCCGCTTCTTGATGCACGCGGGTATGTCCTGTACCGCGAGGAAGGAATTCCTGTCTGTGTCTGTCCCCCAAGGTGATTCATGTTCGATTTCGAGATTGATGCAGAATTCGGGCTCGCGCTGCTTGGCATCTTTGCCGTCGTCCTCATCGTGGGCATCATCCTCTTCGTGAGCCAGCAGCTCGGCATCCAGACGTACAACGTGCTTGAGGTTGGTTCGCCGTGCAGAGATATCCGCTGTGATCAAGCGTCATTCGCAGAAGAAGTCAATCGCCACTGGAATCTCGGCATCGCGTATTGCGCGTGCCCGAACGGCAAGATTTTCCCTGCACGCTTGTTTTCCTAAAGCACATTCTTTATAATCTCTTTCCTACTCGCAACACGCATGCATCCTGACCTTCCTCTGCAATTGCGTGATGTGTTTGCCAAACAAGGTATCAAGGAATTCCGACCTGCGCAGAAAAAGGCGCTTGAGGCAGGACTGCTCGCGAACAAAAACCTCCTGATATGCACGCCCACGGCATCAGGTAAGACACTCATCGCAGAGATGGCCGCAGGCAAAGCGATCCTTGAAGGCAAAGGCAGCGTCGGACAACGTCCGACTGGCCTCCCTACGGGAGGAAAAGCCGTCTACATCGTTCCCCTGGTTGCATTAGCGAGCGAAAAGGCAAAGGACTTCAAGAAGAAATACGAGGGATTGTTCAAGACCGCATTGTCAGTCGGCGATTTTGATTCCTCTGACCCGCATTTGATGGAGTATGACCTCATCATCTGCACCGCAGAAAAACTCGATTCCCTCATCAGGCACCACGCGCCGTGGCTCAGCCGCGTGAGCGTGGTTGTTGTCGATGAAGTGCATCTGCTCAATGACATTTCCCGCGGCCCGACGCTGGAGATCCTTATCACGCTGCTCAAGAAAATCCTGCCGCACGTGCAGATCATCGCGCTTTCCGCGACCATCGGCAACCCTAACGAACTCGCGAACTGGCTTCATGCCACGCTCATCAAAGACGACTGGCGGCCAGTGCCATTGCACAAAGGCGTGTATCAGGATGGCAAAATCGAGTTTGAATAGAAACATCGTCAACCACGTTGACGAGATTCGAAATCGCTCGCGATTTCGAAACCTTTTTATTCTTGATAAATACTGGTACGCAGCGAGGTGATTCAATGTTCAAGGCACTAGAAGACCAATATGAATTCGCGCCCGTGCCATTGCGCATCGGCCTGGCAGCGATGTTCTTGACCGCAGGCATCATGAAGGCAATGAACCTTGATGCAACTGCACAATTCATGGGCGGTCTCGGTTTCCCGCAACCGCAAGCGATCGCAATTCTGGTATTGGCCGCAGAAATTTTAGGCGGCGCAGCACTTTTGCTAGGGTTCCTGACACGCATTGCTGCAGCAGTGCTCACGGTAGTGCTCGTCGTCGCGGTCGTTTCCGCGTACATCATGAATTACGACCCGAGCAAGCTCGTCGACATCATGAAGCATCTCGCCTGGATTGGCGGCACGCTCACGTTGCTGTTTACAGGACCGGGCAAGCTCAGTCTGGATGAGAAATTATTTTGGGAGTAAACTGCGTTTTCTTTTATTTATTTTCATTACTTCTTCGGATTGGGCGGCTACGTCGCAGAGACCAACCATGACAGTTCTGGGAAGAAAATAAAAAATTACCGCATCATTCCAAATGGCATCATGCCAAAGCCAGCCATCATGGTGCCGAAGAACAACGCCATCATGACGTACATGGCAGCGAAGAGCAGCACGACGTAGACCAGCCAGACGAGGATTGCCTTGCCCCATGGCACATGGTATCGGTCCTTGATCAGCCAAACTCCCAAGACGACGGTCACGATCCAGCTCAGCGTGTTCAAGAACGGGATCATGCCAAGCACATACCCCACGACGCCGACAATCGCGGAGATCGTCAGCGGCGTCATGAAGCCCTTATCATGGAGTTTGAAGACCCTCGCGCTCAACCACAGAAAGAATGCGCCGATGACGATGCCGATCAGCGCAACCGCGATGCCTGTCCCGAATGCCATGGTCGTTCACCTCAGAGTTTTTATCTTTTCAGCGAATTGTCCGATCACAGGCAATTGTTTCTGCCTGCCAGTCAGTGCGTTGAAGACGCCCAAGATCCAGAGAACAATCATGGACAGATTACCTAAGGGCCAGATGATGAACCAGCCGATGAAGGGGAGAAATAATCCTGCCACGTACACGACAACCCATGTGATATTCAGCACCAAGCTCTGCTTGGCATGATACATCGCAAAGGCATCTTTCTTTTTTAACAAGAGCACAATCACTGAACCCACAATACCGAACAGATACGCGACAAATGCCCAGAACCTGCTTTCACCAGGGACCTTGCTCACGTTCTTCACTGCCAAACAAATCACCTCACTATCATGCACGAAAGAATGTCGGTATAAAAGTGTTTCTATAGGCCGACGCCAGCAGAGTTTGCGAGACTCGTGATTGCCGCGCAATCACAAACCAATACTCGCAATCAGCTTGTCCTTGTCGAATTGCTGCAGGTCCTGATACTCCTGCCCGACACCCAAATAGAGGATCGGTTTCTTGGTGACGTAGCTGACCGAGATCGCGGCACCGCCCTTCTCATCGACGTCTGCCTTCGCGAGGATGATGCCGTCAATGCCGACCGCGTCATTAAATTGTTTTGCCTGCTCAACGCAGTCATTGCCGGTGATGCTCTCGCCGACAAATAATTTGAGGTCTGGCTTTGCAACGCGCATGATCTTCTTCATTTCATCCATCAGATTGGTGTTCGAGTGCAACCTGCCTGCGGTATCGATAAGCACGACATCCTTGTTCGCTGCTTCGGCGTGCTTGATCGCATCAAAAGCAACGGCAGCAGGGTCTGAGCCGTACTCGTGCCTGATGAGCTTGACGCCGAGCTTGTCTGCATGCAATTGCAATTGGTCGATGGCAGCTGCGCGGAACGTGTCTGCTGCTACCAGGACGACTGAGAGACCGTGCTGCTTCAGCAAATGCGCGACCTTGGCGATGCTCGTGGTCTTGCCCGATCCGTTCACGCCGACAAAACAGACGACATAGGGTTTCTTCTGCCTGGCCATGCGAAGCATATCAGGCGGTTCGATTGGGAACAAGTCTACGATGCTCTTCCGCAACGACGTCACAATGGTTTCCTGTATCTTAGTGCGCGGAATAGGTTTTTCCACGAGCTCGCTCTTGAGATCATGCTTGATTTTCTCAATGACTTCCACTGCCGCATTATTCTCGAGCAGCGCGAGCTCGAGATCCCAGAACATCTCATCAAATTGTTGTGCAGAAATCTTCTTGGTCGTGATCGCTTCCTTGACTTTCGCGAAGAATCCCTTCTTCTCTTCTTCAGACTTGACCTCAGGAACAGGCGCAACTTCCTCTACCTTCGGTTTCTCGACTTCAATCTTGGGCGCTTCTGATTTGACAAAGACTTCCTTGACGCGCGCGAAAAAACCCTTCTTTTCCTCTTCAACAAGCTCGGGCGCGACTTCAAGCTTCCCGACTTCGACTTTTGGAGCAGCAACTTCAACTTTCTTTTCCGCCCTCTCTACTTTTGGCGCTTCCTTTGCTTTCTCCGCAGGTCTCTCAACCTTCGCCAGCTTCTTCTCGACTTTCTTCTCAGGCTTTTTTTCTCCCTTGGGCTTTGGAGCAGGCTTTTTTTCTTCCTTCTGAGAAGGCTTCTTGACTTCGACTTCAACGACTTCCTCTTTGGCTTCGGTCTCGACTTTCTTGGTGAATTTCGAGACTATGCTCTTGAGCTTGTCTTTTAAGAATCCGAACATCAGGCACCTATGAGTTCTTGCAGTTCCTGCTGCATTCCAGCAGCCTGCTCAGCCATCTTCTCAAACTGGCCAACGAGCTCTGTCTGGAATTTGCGCATCTCTGTCGCTTGCACTGCGAGCATGACCTTGGTTGCAGGGATGTCTTTCCTGACGACCGTGCTACCGCCCACGTTCACTGCGAGCTTTTCGTTGTCGTCCAGGCGCGCCTTGAGGAAGATACCCGAGCTGATCGGCACCCACATCTCTGCGCCCTGCTTGGACTTCCCGAGCTCGTCCAGGCTCTGCTGAACTTCCTCGATCTCGCCGACCTGGCGCTCGATGGCCTCGACCTGCTTCTGCACCTGCTTCATCTGCTGGTCAAGCATCTGGAGCTCGAAGTATTTCTGCTGCAGTCGCTTCTGCTGCTCTTCCTTTTTGGGATCGATTTTTTCTGCCATCTCAGCCTAACTTCTTGAGAAGTTCCTCAAGGAAATGCATGTATTCATGCTCGCCCTTTAAGAAGCTGACGGGCAGATCGATGAACAACGTTTTCTGGTCGTTCTTGAAATGCTCCAGCTCCTTCTGCACGATGAACTTCAGGAATTTCTTGTCTTGCACAGTGAGCACCATTTACTTCACCTCTGGTTGTGAGATCTCGATTTCGCCAAAATGCTCATTCTGGCCGAGCTCCACCTTCTGCTCGTTCGCGAGATGAAGCAAAGGAATGAATGTGTAGACCTTGTCCTCCTTGTTCTTCGTCGGAACCAATGAGGAGAACGTGAGCTTCTTC
>CAYYLN010000026.1:0-6116 GCA_964472615.1 uncultured Methanosarcinales archaeon | reverse complement strand
GCCCTTCGCAAACAGACCAACAAGCTTGCCGTACAACGACTGCATGGCTGCGGTGATATCCAATTTCTTTTCGGGCACGGTGACGTTGACCTCATGCAGGGAATTAAAGAGCCTGCGCTTCTTGACCTCGAGCGCCTGCTCCAAGGCCCTGACCAAATCATAGACCGAGACCTTGCGCTTGCGCGGCTGCGGCACGCGCGGAATGAGTTCCAAGGATTGGTCATGCATGCCTGCGACCTCGCCCTGCGCAAGCTGCTGCTCGAGCTCGTCATAGAACTGCTGCTCAGACATCTCGCTCGCTGCCAAGAGCTTATCGAATTCATTCATATCCTCGCCGACCAAGCGCTTGCTCTTAATCTTCAACAGGATCGCAGCAGCGAGCAGGACCTTGCCTGAGACCTTTAGGTTGGTTCCTTTAATCTGCTTGATCTTGTCAATATAACGATGCGTGAGCACACCGATATCGATGTCCCAGGGATCCATCTGCTCGCTGTTGACCAGATCGAGCAGGATAGCCTTCCAGCTAATGTCGTCATTCTCAACAATGAGCTGGTAGAGCTTGTCATGCATGGAAAGAACCAGAAGAAGTGGCTATATAAATGTATTCTCACTTGGTTTGCTCAAGGTACGTATTCAAGAACCAGCGGAGCTCGTTCGTCAACCCATCTTGCTTTGCGATTTGTTCAACAAACGTGCGCGGCAACGCTTTGAGGCGCCGGTAGATTCCATCAGTTTTGTACGCAGCATAGAACTCCAGGATTGCAGTCCGACCACAGAGGGCTGCTTCCTCGGGAAAACGCTTTTCGAGGTCACGAAAAGCATCTTGAGCACGCTCAGGTTCATAGAACAAGAGAGCTATCGGATCTGCAATCCAGGCATCTTCACCAAGCGCAGAAGCATCAAATTTCTCGATCGATCCGGCAGCACGAATGTGCGGAAGGACGCGTTGGATACGCTCAGTCAACGGCACGTCTTGCATGCGCATAAGACCTATTCGGTTTTCTTAAATCTTCGCAAACATTACGAGCCACGGGACAACCAGTCACAGCGCATTTAAACACAGATGTTGTTGAAATAGTCATGCGACGAGTTGGGGAGCGATTTATTACCGAACGCGTCCGAGTCAGGCAAGCGGAAATCAACGCGATTCTCCGAAGAATCAAACATGCCCCAAGGCTGACATGGGCGTCATTTTCTGAACATCTTGGCGGAGGCTTCACAAAGTACCAGGTTCAGCTTTATGGTTGTGAAAAAGTAAGGCGATTTCTCTCAGTTGTTGGAAGCAGCAATCATCGGAATATTGTACGATATGCACACTATTTACGCACAGGAACCACTCCCACTGCCCGAGAAACGGAAAGCCTTTTAAGAGTTCATCAGTATCAGTTTCCAATACCATATCACGGGCCCGTAGTTTAGTGGTCAGTTTTCAAGCGCTTTCGCGGTTGGAGACCCACGGATAACGCCTCGCTTACACCGAGGAGGTCGTCGGTTCGAATCCGACCGGGCCCATCACGTCTGTCTCATCAGCGCAACATCGTCTGACTGGATGCCCATACAGCCAGGATCGTTGTTCGAGACTGTTCCTTTGAGAAGATCAGTGGTGAGCATCAAATCCCAGGTGTTGCCGCCCACGTCCTGGAAGGTGAATCTTGACGAGCTTACTGTTCCACCAAAGATCTGGGTCTGCTGCACTCCGCCTGCTTCGCGGAAGGTCGGACATGGCATGCCAACAAGTTCATCAATCTCGAACTGGTTGAAATCAACCGTTATGGCACCAGCGACCTGGTCGCCGTTCTGGACGAGGTTGAGCGCGACCGAAGGCGGAACAAGCCTTCCTTTGTACCGGCACGCAGGGTTCGGGCAGTTATTGGTGAACGTGAAAGACCCTTGCCATTGTCCGGTGAGGTCTCGCGCAGGCGTGATAGTCGTCGTGAGCTGCTGTCGGGCCGGAGGCACTGCAGGTTGTTGCGGCGGCGCTGGCCCAGCAGGAACAGGCGCTTGCTGGGGAACTACCGGCTCTTGCACAGCAACAGGCGCTTGCTGGGGAGCTACTGGCTCTGGCTCAGGAACTTTTGGTCGGCAGGCGATGACGAGAACAAGCAACAGCATTGCGAGCAGGATTCTTTTCATCACTCCATGAAATCAAGCAATGCTTAATAATTTTCCGCAAATGCGTCTCGAACGACAAACAGTGATTATCGCTCACAACAGCAATACATTTAAAAATTCGTCGCGTGCTACGCACGTCATTCGCGCCTGTGGTTGAGCCAACGGTGGTTGGCGAGACCACATGCGCTCGACCAATGGTCTCGCGCCTGTGGTTTAGTGGTAGAATGCGGCCTTGCCAAGGCTGAGATGCGGGTTCGATTCCCGCCAGGCGCATCGAGCGAAGCGAGATGTGACTGCGCGGGCTTGCAAATCCCAGAAGAGCTTGCGAGTCGGGATTTGCATTGTCCGCCAGGCGCATGACAAATCTGTTCGACTTCTTATACGAAGAATTCGAGTGCCTTCGACACAGAGACGTGTCGGCAAGCTTTGCTTGCCGAGCATGCTCGGAAATGCTCTGCATTTCCGACATTCGCGACTACGGTCGCTCAGAAATAATAAATCATCTTCTGCGACGTCTGGCTAATTCACGCAACTCAACATATTTTCTCGGCTCAGGCATCATTGCGAGCGCGAGCGCCATCGCGATGAGGCCGATGTCACGCACCGTAATGTCATTGATGCCAAAGCTGAAGACCACACCAAGCATGAGCACTGCACAGGCAAGCGATGTGATCCTGACATACCTT
The DNA here is from genome assembly GCA_964472615.1 of uncultured Methanosarcinales archaeon. GTDB lineage: Archaea > Nanobdellota > Nanobdellia > Woesearchaeales > ARS49 > JAWAAW01. The sequence goes on along the minus strand of CAYYLN010000026.1, from coordinate 3,318 downwards.
CCGATGACGAGCAGCAACGCGAGCACAACCTCGACTGCGCCTACTACGTACAAGAACGCATCCTGCGGAACAAAAGAAAGCCATGCAGGAATCCAGCCATACCATGCATCAACGTGCAGAAATTTATCAATGCCGAACCAGCCGAAGACAAATGCAAGGCCGAGACGCAACACGAGCGCAACATGTTTGGCCATGCCGACTGCTCTGCTTCCCAACTATAAATACTTTTATATACGATGCAATTGTCGGACGATCGATGGCCCCGTAGCTCAGCCCGGCTAGAGCAACGGTCTTATATGACCGCCAACGGCACAATCTAAGAGCACCGTCGGTCCTCGGTTCAAATCCGAGCGGGGCCATTCTTATTTTTTCACGATAGGTTTTTAAAACGCCCACGTTCTTGATGCGTCATTGCCCCTGTCGTCTAGCCCGGCCAAGGATAGAGGCCTTTCGCCACAGAATCTGTGGAAGAAAGCCTTTGACGCGGGTTCAAATCCCGCCGGGGGCATAAAAATTCAGTTGTCGATGGTCTCTGTGGCCAAAGGCCACCGAATTCGGAAGATTTAAAAAAAGCATCTTGAAATTGTGACTTTATGAAGCGTTCATCCCGTCGCTGGAAGAAGAAAGGACAAATGCGCTGGAAGTGGCAGCGCAAGCGCATGAAAAAAGAAAAGCGTAAGCGTAAGCAGCGCGCGACAGCATAAGCGCATAATATTCTGAAAAGAAAGATTGATAACCAACACATTTTTAAACACGTATTGTTCGTTTTCAGCCAAAAAAAGAGGAAGAGATGAAGCGCGAAGTATTCTGGAAAAATCCCGGCTATCGGAAAAGACCGTCATTGAAAAAAGATATCTCGTGCGACTACTTGATTGTCGGCGGTGGCATTACTAGGGTATCGCTGGCATATTTCCTGGCCACTGGCGGCGTGAAAAATATCGTGCTCATAGAGAAAAAGCTTATCGGAAATGGGGCAACAGGAAGGTCTGCAGGAATCCTGACCTTGAAAGGAGAACTTGATTTGTGCGAAGCGCTGGCTTACTTTGGAAAGAAGAAAGGTCTTCAGTATTGGAAAGCAAATCAAGAAGCTCTCGCGATGATCAAGCACATTGTGCGTAAGGAAAAGATACGCTGCGAATTTGAACAACAACACACCATTTTGGGAGGCCAGCACGAAGGAGACCACGCGCACGTACTGCGGGAATTCCGAACAGAAAAAAAGGTAGAACCCACATCCCGTTTTCTGACCGGCGCGGCTCTCCAAAAAGAGGTCAATACTTCCATATTTGCCTGCGCGTTATTGTCCCGTTATCATGCTATCTCTGTTAATCCATTAAAACACGTCCAATCGTTGTCTTACGTCATTCAACGATATGGTGTTGCAGTCTATGAACATACGCCGCTGCTTGCGCTCAAAAAAGATACGGCAATCACACCGCACGCACGCATACGATTCAAGAACGTGATACTGGCAGTTGATAGCGCCTTGCCGCACGCGAAGATAAAGAGGAATGAATCGACGATTATCATCACCGAACCGCTGACAAAGCGACAACTCCGAGAAACGCGCTTTATCCACAAGAAGGTCTTATGGGATGCCGAGGACGAGTATCATTACTTGAAAATCACAAAAGATAACCGCATTCTTTTGGGCTTTGGAGACAAATTGATTCCCACACACCATATCAAAAAACTACCCCTGCACAAACACCATTTTTCAAGCACACAATTGTTTTTGAGAGAATTATTCCCCTATTTGCGCGTCAAAACCGCATATGCCTGGTCGGGTTATTTCGGCATCACCAAGCATCGGCTTCCTGTCGTCACGCAACAAGGAACCAAAATCGTGGTTGGCGGTGCGGGTTCACAGGTGGTGTGCGTCATGGCCTCCCAATACATCGCGGACAAACTTCTACGCAAACCATCGCGTTTGGACGGTATCTTGAAACCAATTATGTGAGGTTGATTCATTCGCCCCCAAAAAGTCCTGGACAACTTTTTTGCCTTGGGGTTACGCATGAAGTGTCCGATTCAGACATTGTGAGTAGCTTATTCTCTATACTCGCACCGTAAGCTTTATAAACAACCTGCCTGATTTTATGTCTATCAACTCCAAGTCGCCGGTACGTTTTCCGGCAAACATTTCTGTCCTCGGGACAACTGAGGAAGTCTACCGAATCTCGGTAGGCATGAGTGTCCCAGCCAAGACTGGAACATGAGGGAGAGCAGCATAGCTATCCAAGCCAAATTCTATTAGTTGATAGTAATTGCGACCACATATGTGGAAGGGTTTAGTTAACCGACGATGGCTCCAACATGTTAAGAACCAACAGGTTCTTGACACACGGCGTTCAGCAGAACGCCGATGCAATGGTGTTGGTTTCACGTCTTTGTCAATAACCTTCCTCAGGACAGACAATGCCGACATTCGGCAGACTTGTCAAAGAGTCCCTGTTTATCCTGCAGGAGGTTGCTGCTATCAGAATCCGGCTAAGACATGCAAGTCGATGTCGCAAGACATGGCAAACTGCTCAGTAACACGTCGATAACGTGCCGTGAAGTCTGGGATAACCTTGGGAAACTGAGGATAATACCGGATATGGAACGGGGTGTGGAATCCTCCCATTCCTGAAAGCCTCGGCGCTTCACGATCGGTCGGCGGCCCATCAGGTAGTTGGTGAGGTAATGGCTCACCAAGCCTAAGACGGGTAGGGGCCATGAGAGTGGTTGCCCCGAGAAGGACACTGAGATACTGGTCCTAGCCCTAAGGGGTGCAGCAGTTGCGAAAACTTTACAATGCGCGAAAGCGTGATAAGGGGATTCTGAGTGCTCAAGGATTTCCTTGGGCTTTTGCCAAGAGCAAAAATCTTGGCGAATAAGTGGTGGGCAAGACCGGTGCCAGCCGCCGCGGTAACCCCGGCGCCACAAGTGGGAACCACGTTTATTGGGTCTAAAGCATCCGTAGCCGGCTTGCGAAATGCCCTGTGAAATCGTTCTGCCTAACAGGACGGCGTGCAGGGTAGACTGGCAAGCTTGGAACCAGGAAAGGTATGCGGTATTCTGTGGGGAGCGGTAAAATGCTATAATCCACGGAGGACCACCGATGGCGAAGGCAGCATACTTGAATGGATTCGACGGTGAGGGATGAAAGCCAGGGGAGCGATCCGGATTAGATACCCGAGTAGTCCTGGCCGTAAACGCTGCGTGCAAGATGTTGCACAATCTTCGCGATTGTGCAGTGTCGCAACGAAGGTGTTAAGCACGCCACCTGGGAAGTACGGTCGCAAGGCTGAAACTTAAAGGAATTGGCGGGGGAGC
>CAYYLN010000025.1:10001-12168 GCA_964472615.1 uncultured Methanosarcinales archaeon | reverse complement strand
TTGAGCAAGATGATGGACTACGGCATTGCGGTGCGTGATCGCGAGCTTGCGTGTGCGCCGTTCAACAGCAAGGAAGGGCAGGATTATTTCAAGGCAATGGCGTGCGCCGCAAACGCTGCCTTTGTCAATCGTCAGGTCATCCTGCACCGCCTCAGGGAATGCTTCAGCAAGGTCTTCAATACGTCTGCAGATGATTTGGGCATGCACGTGGTCTATGATGTCGCACATAATGTTGCGAAAGTGGAAGAACATAAGGTCAATGGCAAGAAGAAGGATCTTGTCGTCCACCGCAAGGGTGCGACACGCTGTTTCGGCCCAGGCAGGAAAGAGCTTGCTCCGATCTATCGCGACCTCGGCCAGCCCGTGATTGTTGGCGGCTCGATGGAGACTGGTTCTTTCTTATTGCTCGGCACAGAAAAAGCCCTCGAAGAGACTTGGGGCAGCACTGCGCATGGTTCAGGACGCACGATGTCGCGCACCAAGGCAAAGCACATGGTCCGCGGCGAAGAATTACAGAAAACCATGGAGAAAAAAGGCATTTATGTCCGCACCGTCTCCTATTCCGGGCTTGCAGAAGAGGCAGGGTTCGCGTACAAGCCCATTTCCGAGGTCGTTGATGTGATGCACAAGCTCGGCATCAGCAAGAAGATCATCGGTTTCCGTCCTATCGGGAATGTGAAGGGATAGCATGGTCCATCAACACGGCGCCGGCACGTTCACGTGTCCAAAATGTGGTTCCAAGCACGTCGATGCTGATGATGTCAACGGCAAGCTGTTCCACTATTGTCTCGAGTGCGGTTATCAAGAGAAACCATGAAAGAACTTCTGTTCGGTACTGCAGGAATCCCGCACAGCGCGAAAGGACAAGGCACTGCCGCAGGAGTCAGGAAAGTCAGGGAGCTCGGCCTGGACGCAATGGAACTCGAGTTCGTGCAGCAGGTGAATGTTTCTGAGAGTGCTGCCCCTGAAGTTCGCAAGACAGCGGAACAAAACAACATCGTGCTCACCTGCCACGGGCAGTATTATGTCAACCTCGCCCCGACAGAGCACGTGAAGCTCGGCCAGAGCATGAAGCGCATGATTGACGCTGCCACACGGATGCACCAGCTCGGCGGCTGGAGCATCACGTGGCATACTGCATTCTATCTCGGCAGGACAAAAGAGGCGACGTATGAGATTGTCAAGAAGAACTTCAAGCAGGTTCTTGACCAGCTTAAAGACAACGGCGTGGACAAACTCTGGCTCCGCCCTGAGACAACCGGCAAGGAAACACAGTGGGGCGACCTCAAGGAATGCATCAAGCTCTCACAGGATCTTGAGGGAGTGCTGCCCTGCGTTGACTTCGCGCACCTGCACGCACGCTACAACGGTATCAACAACAGCATTCCTGAATGGCGCGCGATCATGACTGAACTCGAGAAAGGGCTCGGCCGCGAATGCCTGGACAACATGCACATCCAGGTCTGCGGCATCAATTACGGACCCAAAGGAGAGAAAAACCACCTGAATCTCGAAGACGGCGATCTGAAGTGGCGCGACCTCCTCAAGGTCTGGAAGGAATTCAGGATCAAGGGAGTGGTCATCGCAGAAAGCCCGAACATTGAGGACGATGCATTGTTGCTGCAAAGAACCTACAAAAGTCTTAAATAGACCTCGGGAATCAAGCGCGCCATGGTCGACATTCTGACGGACAAGCGTGGTTGGAAGGAATTCCCGACTGAAGCCATCGTTCTCGGAGCATTTGAGCCGAATGCAGACGGGATTCTGAACGAGCTGAACAAGCTCTTGGACAGATCCGTTGAGTACATCATCAAGAAAAAGGAATTCACCGGCGAGTTTGGCCAGATGAAGCTCATCACGACGCTCAAGAGACTCCCCTGCGAGCACATCCTGCTGGTCGGCTTGGGCAAGCGCGATGAGTTCACGCGCGAACACCTGCGTAGGATCTCAGGTGCTGCAGCGCGCACCATGCGTGACAACAGCATCAAGAGCTTTGCGACGACCCTGCATGTGCTGCCGACCAAGAAAGCAACCGTGCGCGAGCAAGCACAGGCAGTTGTCGAAGGAGCTGTTCTTGGTGTCTATCAGTTCACCAAATACAAGACGATGAACCGCGACAAGATCAAGGAGGTCAAGAGCTTCACCCTGCTCGAGGCAGACAAGGCAA
>CAYYLN010000025.1:0-9991 GCA_964472615.1 uncultured Methanosarcinales archaeon | reverse complement strand
TCGAGGAAGGCGCGGCTGTTGGAAAGGTCATCGCTGATGCGCAAACGCTTGTCCGTGATCTGGTGAATGAGCCTGGCTCGAGTCTCACGCCAACAAAGCTTGCGGAACATGCACTGGAACTCAAAAAGCTCGGCGTCAAAGTCACGGTCTATGACAAGAAAGGGATTGACAAGCTTGGCTTGCACGCGTTGCTCGCGGTCAATCGCGGCAGCGGGCAAGAGCCGCGCTTCATCACGCTCGAATACAGCAAGGGCAAGGGCCAGCCGATCGCATTGGTCGGAAAAGGGATCACGTTTGACTCGGGCGGCCTGGATCTCAAGCCTGCGAACTTCATGGGTGACATGAAAAACGATATGGCTGGCGCAGCAGCGGTCATCGGCACAAGCAAGGCAATGGCTGAACTGAATCTGCCGCTCAACGTCGTTGGCGTGATCGCCAGCACCGAGAACATGCCAGGATGCAATGCGTACAAGCCAGGCGATGTCATCACCGGATATACTGGTCGCACGATGGAGATCGGCAACACGGACGCAGAAGGCAGAGTCATCCTCTCGGACGCGTTATCCTATGCAGAGATGAATTTCAAGCCGCGATATCTTATCGATCTTGCCACGTTGACTGGCGCATGCGTGATCGCGTTGGGGTATGCAGCCGCAGGCGTGATGAGCAGAGATGAAGCGCTCGTGAACAAGTTGAAGCTTGCAGGCGAAGCAGCCGGCGAGCGCGTTTGGGAGCTGCCGATGTGGGATGAGTACAAGGAATCGGTCAAGAGTGATATCGCAGACGTGCTGAACATTCCCGGCGGCAAAGGGTATGAAGGCGGTGCGATCGCAGGGGCATGGTTCCTGCAGCATTTCATTGAGAAAACGCCGTGGGCGCACATTGATATCGCCGGTCCGGCGTGGAGCATCGAGCGCAAGCACTACTGGGACAAGGGCGGCACAGGCTTCGGTGTGCGATTGCTTGTCGAGTTCCTGTGGCATGTGCGCTAGTTCCACAATTCTTATAAACCCTCCAGTCGTTGGGTCGCGCATGGATGCCAAAAAGTATTTCACCATCGATGAAGCCGAGCGTGCATTGCCGAAAGTGAGGCGTTTGCTTAACAAATTGCATACGTTGAAGGCGCAGATCAATTTCCTCGCGGACCAGAAGGAGTCTTCGGTCGAGCTCACCGAACCATTCTCAGAAGAAGAAATGTATCGCTTTGCATTCGTGCAAGAGATCAAGCTCAATCGCGAACTGCACAAGCACACGTATGAGTTTTTCGCGATCATCGACCAGTTGAACGAGCTGGGTTGCGTGGTGAAGGATTTGGATGAGGGCCTGATTGGTTTCCCGCGCCTGCTCAACGGCCGCTACGTGTGGTTGTGCTGGAAGGAAGGAGAGGACCGTATCACGTTCTGGCACGACATCGAGAACGGTTTTGCAGGCAGGCAGCCCATCATTGATTTGGATGAATATTATGGCAGGAAGCACTGATCCGAAGACAACTGCCGCAAGACTCAACCAGACGTTTGCGGTGAACCATAAGAATGGAGAGAAGAAGCGCTACAAGATTGTCTACGACCGCGAGGGCTGCATCGGCGCAGCTGCATGCGTTGCTGCGTATCCTGAGCGCTGGAGTCTCGCTGATGATGGCAAGGCAGACGTCAAGGATGGCACGCACAATGATGACAACACCGAGCAGGTGCTTGAGTTCACCGAGGAGGAATTCCAGAAGATGATGGATGCTGCTCAGGCCTGCCCGGTCACAGTCATCCACATCATTGATCTCGAGACTGGTCAACGGATCATCTGAGCAATGTTGAGCTGAGGAAACATTTAAATACGTGCAGCGTGCGTATTCTCAGAAAAAGAGGTGTGTCACGGGTGAAGTTGGCAGTACCGTTTGAGTTGCGTATTTTTTTGGTGGTCGTACTCGTGGGCATCATCTCGACCCTGGTGATTCTTGACACGCCTGTTCGTGAGCAGCACGTGTTCACATCACAGGTGGTTCAAGGCCTTCAGCAGCCGGAAGAAGAGACCAATACGGTCATTATCTCAGGCATTGATATTGGCCAAGCGATCGGGTTCAAGACCCCGACGTTGAGCGCAGAGAACAAGCTGCTCTGTTTGGCTGATCGGAAGATCACGACTGACCGCGGCAGGGCTACCGTTAAGTATTTCCTGAGCTTGTATGATACGATGAATGGCGGGTGCACGTTTGAGTTTGCCGAAACCGAGGACCGGAGGACAGGTGCGTTCATGCGCTGTCGTTCGAGCCAGAAGGCATTTGATTTTACCATGTATTTCGAACCCAGTCTTGATAGTGATCTTGATGGTGACGATGCTGAAGATCTCCTTGGTGAGTCATTCTTTATCTTGGGCGCAGTGCACTCGCTTGTCAAGGCAAAAGTACATGCAGGCACGGGCACGGTCTCATTGCGCTTCATCGGTCCTGCAGGAACCATTGATCTCGAGGATAATTATGCTGACACTGCCTTCAGCGATGATGTTCGCGTGAACGGGAAGCGCGCAATGGAAGGCTTTGTCCGCATCCGCGCAACTGCATCAAATGACGAATTCCGTATCCAAAGCATTGAATATCGCTTCATGCCCAAGCCAAAGCTGGGCAAGGATGTCTTTGTGCCTGATCACCAAGGTCTCAAACAGTACCTTGACACGCCAGAAGCAGTCTGGGGTGATTTTGATATCCTCTTCAAGATCAGTGGAGTGCTGCCCAAGGTGAGTGTTCCACGAGCACCGATCTCAACGCGGTATGGCGGCAACATCATCATGTTCGACGCGGTCGGTGATGATACGTATAACATGATCTTCACGAATAATCAAGGCAGAACGTACACGCGGGTCCCGGTGGTGTCTGTTGTGGGTGGTTCGCTGAAGTATGGTGATGACGACCAGGACTTTGAGTTCAGCGGCGCAGGATTTGTGGTTGACCGACATGACATATTCGCAGTGACGAGCAAGGCCACGCGCACGGGTGTCACGAACATTCTCGAATACAGCTCGATTGATTTCACGAACGGTAATATTTACTTGAATGATCGTGCGGGCGGAGATACCGTGGGTCACTTTGATACGACGACCGGTGAAGGCAAATTTATTGCAGGTGGAACCGAGTTTGACATTGATGTTGACACTGCAGAACCGCACTCTATCGCTATCGATTTCGATAACAATGGCGCAGTAGGTGGCGAGGCGGAGATTGTGACCGCAGGCGGGCCGAGGATTGACCTTGCGGGAGGATTCTCAGGAGCATTGGAGATCGATGCGACGCTGTTTGCTGATGAGGCGCCAGCGGGTGGCGAAACAATCAATTTCGCATTTTCTCAAGAGGCTGGCGACATTGATGTGGCAGTAACGAGCGGCGTCTCGCTCATCAAAAACGACGTGAGCGGCTTTAACGAAGGGCTCAGCACGTTCGGTGTCTTTGTGCAGCTTGGCGATCGCGACACTGCTAATGACCTGATCTTGAACATGCCTGGCGGCATGGGCCTGACCGGAGGAGTTGTTGCGGGTATCACTGGCGACGCCGTGTATACTGGTCAGCTCCAGGCAGAAGTTCTGATCACGTGCGAGCGCTCAGAATTCGTCAAACGCGCACAGGCCGCGAAGGCAAAGAAGTAATAAGGTTGATTCTTTTAGTTGTGTTTCATGTGAGATTGGAGCATCTCGATATTTTTCTCGAGATGATGCAAGCAGAGGTCGTGTTTTGCGCTTGTTGCAGTCAATTCGCCCATCTGATGTTGCATCGTGAGCATTCTCTCGATAATGGTGTGATAGAGAGTCACTGCGCTCATGAGCAGTCCTGTAAGTGGAATCCCGTAATCCAACCAAGCAGGCATTAAATCGCCCCAACGAGCTTCAGGATAAGCCAGAGAGCAACAACGCCAAGCGATGCGAAAAAAAGATAGTCCCAGACAGTTTTCTTCATGATATCCACGTGTACTTGTTCCATATGGGGAAGAGATATGTTTTCCTTAATATTTCTTTCGTTGAGAAATCCGGAAATATTCCGGCAAAGACAAATGATGTCAAGCTGCGTCCGAATGTTTTTCGCAATGGTTTAAAAAGAAAGGAAAATCTTTAGAAATGCATGGAAATCCATCCTGGCATTGAGACGATTGATCTCGCGCTGTATTTGCGCAAGCACAAGACCTTGGTGCTCGCAGACCTGCACATCGGCTTTGAAGAAGCATTGGCAAAGCAGGGCGTGCTCGTGCCGCGGTTCCAGTACAAGGACATGATTGATCGTCTTGAACAAATCTTTGCCCAAGTCCATCCGAAGACCGTCGTCCTGAATGGCGATCTCAAGCACGAGTTCGGCGGGATTTCGCGCCAGGAATGGAAAGAGACCATGCGATTGTTCGACTACCTGTCGCGCAAGTGTGAAGAAATCATTGTCGTGAAGGGCAACCATGATCCAAACATCGGGCCGATCACTGCCAAGAAGGCAGTGCGCGTTGTTGATGAGATTGTGTTTGGTAGCATTGCAATCGTCCACGGCGATACTGGCCCGAAAGCGAATCATCCTGCGATCGTCATTATGGGCCACGAGCATCCTGCGATCGCCTTGCGGGAAAAGGGCCGTGTTGAAAAATTCAAGTGTTTCCTCAAAGGAGCGTACAAGAAGAGCGTGCTTCTTGTGCAGCCAAGCTTCAATGCCTGCGTGGAAGGGACTGACGTCTCACAAGGACAGGTGCTCAGCCCCCTGATCAAGAACATCCACAATTTCGAGGTCTTTGTCGTTGACGATGTCCGGAAGAAGACGCTGTATTTCGGAAAGGTCAAGAACATTGTATGATTTCTCGAACGACTTCGTGAAATGACGGAGATCACTGAACGAGGGAGCGAGTGTCCTTGTCCGAAGGATCGGAATCAAGAAACCAAGTATTGTCTGGACAAAGAATTAGCGACCCGCCGGCTCTGTAAAGAACCGGCGGGCCCGTCGATTCGTGAGTGAAGACTGTTACACCTGATGATGATCCAGCCACGAATAGCGCTCGAGTTCCACCCCATGCGCTGTTTCGCAGGCGCGACACACGTACGGATCCTCAAACGCGCTCTTGAGGATCGGATTACCGCAGGAGATGCACAATGGTCGTCTCATGCGTGCTTGGCTTTCGCCATGATCTTGTCCATGATGTGGTTGAAATAGTCTTCTTTCTGTTTCTGCATGCTGATGAAGGCCTTGATCTCTGCGATGTCTTTGATGAAGACGCGGTCGGTGTTCATCAGTAGTCCTCTGTGCCCATCAGCTCATCTTCATATGCTTCTTCGCCCTGGTGCCAGAGCGATTGCATGATCTCTGAATCATCAAAATTCTCGTAGTCATCCGTGTCCCGCTCATCAGCAGGGACTGGTGCTGGCAGGTGTCGTGGGAAGGCTTGACCTTCGGAATCCTCATGCATTGTTTTCCTCATGTGTTACACCCCCAATTGCGTTCGTACCCATCGGAATTTTTCCGAATGATGCTTATAGAAGAATGATTTGTTATATATTTTGTCATTATATACTATAAACTTTTTAAATTTTATAAACATTGGCGTAATCTTTATAGGATAGAAAACTTTATATAGACTATAGGTTTATTGTATGGTTTGCGAGAAACCTTAAAGTGCATTAAAGCATTACAAAAGTGACAGCATATCATTAAAATCGCCAGCGTATCTTTAAGGTGCTCATAAGATTTGGGGGAATTATGAAAAGAAAAGTCATTCAGATCGCTGATTCGACGCAATTGATCTCCCTGCCTCGCAAGTGGGCTCTGCGGCAGAATATCCGCAAGGGCGATGAACTTGAGGTCGAGGAGAAAGGCAACCAGGTGCTCGTCAGCGTCACGAAGGAATCGGACAGTGAGCGGACAGAAGTGGACGTCTCCTCGCTCGGCGACCAGGGCAAGAAGATCATCGGCGCACTCTACAAGGCAGGATATGACGAGATCAAGATCATCTTCGCCAAGACCGAAGAGCTGAAGTACATCCAAGAGGTCACCAAAGACACGTGCATCGGATTCGAGATAGTTGAGCAAGGTCGCAATTATGTGGTCACGCGTAAGATCGCCAGCACGATCACTGAGGAATTCGAGCCGATCCTGCGGCGTTGCTTCCTCCTGCTGATGGGCATCGCAAAGGACGGTCTGGAAGCCATCCGGAAGGACGATTATGAAGGACTTAACAATATCATCCTCATCGACCAGAGCATCAACAAGTTCACGGACTTTCTCCGCCGCACGTTGAATCGCACAGGGTATTCGAAGCTCAAGCGCACGCCGCCCTTCTATTACGTCCTGGAAGAGTTGGAGAAAATCGGCGATGATTACAAGGAGATCTACGAGTATGTCTCGAAAAAGCACGTCGCGCTGAATAAGCACATCCTCGCCATGTTCGTCGATACCAATGAATTGCTGGAACTCTTCTATGGCCTGTTCTATAAGTTCGAGCTCCAGAAGATCAAGACGCTGCACGACAAGAAGATCATCCTTGACGACGAGATGCAGCGGTTGATGGAGAAGCACCGCGGCGAGGAGTTGGAAGTGCTCATCCACCTCTGGAGCATCGCTGACCGCATCTACAATATGAAAGGGCCGTTGACCACGGCGATGCTGTAAGACTCACTTAAACGCGGCTGCTGCTTCGATAATCTTCTTGAATACGCGATAGCCTGTGTCATTGGTTTTGCCCCATAACTGGTTCATGCGGGCTTGCACACGTGACACGTGATAGTCCTTGGAGCGTTTCACAGCGTCGTAATCGCGATGGAGCGATAGATATGCGAAGAACTCTTTCCACGCATCATCGCGATATGCGTGACGGCGACTGCGCATCATCTCAAGCGCTTCATCGTAATTGAACGTGGACTGCTCGGAAAGCGATCGGATCGTGTGCAGGTACTTCGCCCATCGGTTCAACACCGGCGATTCGCTTTTGCTGATCTGCGCTTTCTTGATGGCGATTTCCTTGACGCGGTCAAACGCGAAGGTTAAATGCCGTTCGAGGGATGTCCGCGCGACCAGGTCGTGGTACTGCTTGTACGAGTAGGGGATGTGCTGCTTGCGCAGGAGCTGCGTGATGATGCGGGCGCGGTTGACCGGATTGCCGTCGACCGCGGCGCGCGTTGCGGCATCGACGAGTTTCCGCGTAGTCAAGAGGCGCAGCAGCAGGCGGTCGTATTCGGCCGCAAGCGCGCGCGGCTCGGTGAGTCCGATGGCAGAGTCCTCGATCGACAGGACGTGGTCAGAGGCGAAGAACCGGTTGCTGGCGTCTTCAAGGTCGCATCGGCCGATCGTGCTTCGCTGCGCCTCCTCTTCGAGCGAGAGTCCGGGCACTTGCGACGGGGCGATGAGGATGTTCTTCAAGGTGTGGCTTCCGGTGTACGGCAGGCGTAGCTGGGTCGCGACACCCATAAGCGGCTCGTTCAGTTCTCGTTGGATGAAATCAAGCGCTTCCTCGCGCTCAGCCTTCTTGAGAGACGCGCGCATGATCGGCATCCGCATGATGATCTTCTTCTCAAATCGCTTCAGGTAGAAATCAGGTTCTGGCTCGATGACCCGCTTTGCGCGCTTCATCGCCAACTGCAGCGCAATACCGCAGTCCATAATGCGCCGCAAGTATTTGTGCTTGATGTCCGTGACCGCGATCTTCTCCAAAAAGCGGTCTGCGCGTTCGCCGTCAAGCAGCGGGGTGACCAAGTAGGATGGACATGGCACATTCTTGAGCGGCTTCGCGAGCACCGCGAATGAGGGGATCTCGAGCTCCGCATACTTTGTCCTGATCTTGCCGTGATAGCGATTATTGAGCGTGTGGATGTTTGCCGTCTCGATCTGCGCGGACTTCTGCTCTTCGAGAGTGAATGCTTTGACGAACACGTGCTGGCTGAGGAAGGTGCCGTGTCGTGTCGTGGGCACGATGTTATAGACGGTATGGCGGCCGGCGTGCTTCTTCACCAACCGAATGCCCACCATGCCCTCCACGTCTGCCGAATATTCCATATCCCGTATCTCCTCGACGAACCGCTCAATGGCATTGGAGAGCTGTTCGATATCCTCTTGCCGTTGCGTCAGAATCGCGAGTTTTGAATACGCATCGATCAGTGCAGGATAGAACGTGCCAAATGCAGGGGTTGTCTCGTGGCGCTTGCAGACCTCGATGGCGCTGCGCAGGGAATGCTCATCACCTAGCGCAAGATAGGTCGCGTTCTTGTAATGGTCCACATCGACCGATGGCTTTGTCGTTGTGAAGAGTCGCAAGAGTTGTGTGAGTTCATCGCTGTCCAAGTGGCGATTGACTTGGCGGTTGAGCACGATCTTGCCGATGGCGTTCGCGATGCGCTCGTTCTCGTTCGGCGCGTGGCGCCATGCCGTCTCATACGCCTGGATCGCGTCGAGCGGCTGGTTCCGCGCCTCGTATTCCCGTCCGAGCGCAAGCCTGAGCTCCACGTTCTCCGGGTTCTCCGTGATCTGCTTTCTCAGCACCTCCAAGGGGACCCGCTGCGCGTCGCGGGGCTCGTTGACCAGGTCATCGATGCTCGCCACGAGGTCGGGAGTCAGGTCGATCTGCTCCTTTGCCTTCAGCCGTTGATACGTCCCGTAGACGCCCTTGATGATGCGCACCGATTCCTCGAAACGCGGAGACCCGGCGAGGCTTTCACCGCCGTAGAAATCGAAACGATGTATATCGACGGGAATCATCGCGAGATATGGCTTGCCTTTTCTGCGCTTCATTGCCATCAGGTCCATCAAGATGTTTTTCTCATCCGACCCACCAACAGTGTTGTAGAAGTTCTCGTGGAATTGAGCGCCAAGGAGGAAGATATCATGCGCTCTGAGAAGTTCCTTGTCGATCTCCCCAAGCCGCTCCACGATGGTCACGCGGTATTTGTTCGCGGGGAAACGGGACTCGAGCAAGTGGTTCATCTCAATATTGTCATTGAGGATGAGCACTCGCAATTTCTTCCCATTTCTTTGTTCATCATCGTGTAGGGGTGACTGAGATTCCATCGTCTTGAACCACCGAAAAGCACTAGAATGCTTAAAAAAGGGCGATTAATAAAGCTTGTGCTTAGTCCTTGCAGAATGCGGCAAGATCCTCAGGCAGCTTCTGGAACCAGCCTAGGTCGATCCGGTGATCTTCCTCATAGCGCTGCATGTCGATGATGTATGCCTTGAGCGCGTCAGTATCCCTGCGCAATCCGAGAATGGGGATCCGTTCAAAATGCTTCTTCTTGAATTCGCCGTAATCCCCGAGCATGCCCTCCCACGTACGGCTGTACACCAGGTCACGTAATCCAATCAATCGCCGTGCCTCCTTGTCGAGGGATTGGTAGTATGCGCGATGCGCGCGTAATTCGGTTCGGTATGCTGCACGGGCTGCGGTGACATAGTCCTTGTCGCTTTCGAGTGGCTGGCTTTCCGAACCCAGCTTTTCGCGCACCATCTGCTGCTGCGCAAGAATCTCCGGTTGCGCGTCTTGCTGGCACAGCAGATTGCGGGTATGGCGTGCCAAGGCCTCGATCTCCAGCGGTTCAAGCGCTGCTTGTCGACGGACAATCGCACCATAGAGCCGTTTGCCGAGATCCCGGGCAAGGTTATCAAGGTCATACATCGGCTCAAAGATCAGGCGCCGTGCCATGCTGATCGTTCGTTTCGCATCGCTTAATTTCTGGATGAGGAACGCGTGCCTTCCGATATCGTCCGAATAGCGGGAAATCAGGTCCAGCTCATCGGTTCGGATGAGCTCCTCGATAGGATTATTGCCTTTTTCAAGCTGGTCGAGCCGTTCTGCTAATTTTCTTCCACGCTTATCGATATATTCGAATAATTCCTTCTGGTGCTGCAACGAATCCTCGAGTTCTTTGGAGCGATCGCGTTCGGCGCTCAATGCCTCGCGCAGCTTGTTCACTTGTTCGTCGAGATCGGGTTTTTGTTCCGATTGTGTCAGTGCTTCAACCATTTGATCCTTCTTCTTTTCAGGCGTTTGCGCCTGCCTTTCAG
>CAYYLN010000024.1:0-12750 GCA_964472615.1 uncultured Methanosarcinales archaeon | reverse complement strand
GTCGGGATGCGTGTTTGCTCCCGCTGAGACGCGGTCCCCAAGCAAATGAACTTCATGAAATACATGTTTTTGGTCCTTATAAATCTTTCGCAAGTTATTACCGGCATGGTGTGAAAATCAGTCTGTCTGGTGCAGAAAAGGTTTATATATGCCGTCCCAACAGGTCATCGCATGCCTGCCAAGAAAGAGGAGGAAAAGCAGCTCGGAATCACCGTCAAGAAGTCAGAGGACTTTTCTGAATGGTTCACGCAGGTCGTGACGAGGTCTGGGCTTGCAGACTACAGCATCGTGTCTGGCTGCATGGTCATCCGGCCCTTGGGCATGGCATTGTGGGATAATCTCAGGGCGGCATGCGAGCCACGGCTCAAGGCAATGGGCGTGCAGCATGCGTATTTCCCGTTGCTTATTCCTGAAAGCTTGCTGAAGAAGGAAGCCACGCATGTCGAAGGCTTTACCCCTGAGTGCGCATGGGTGACGCACGGCGGCCACACGAAGCTCGGCGAAAAGCTTGCCGTGCGCCCCACGTCAGAGGCGATCATGTATGATTCGTATTCCAAATGGATCCGCAGCTGGCGGGATCTGCCCATGAAGATCATGCAGTGGAACAATGTTGTGCGCTGGGAATTCAAGCACCCGACCTTGCTTGTCCGGACTCGTGAATTCCTCTGGGTCGAGGGCCACACTGTCTTTGCGACACAGGAAGAAGCAGACAAGGAGATTCAGGATGTCATGGTACTCTGGAAGGATGTCTGCCAGAACACGCTTGCGTTGCACGGCATCGAGGGGCAGAAGACGGTGAAGGAGAAATTTGCAGGAGCGCAAGCGACCTATTCGTTGGAGTTTTTTGTTCCGAACGGCCGCATGGTACAAGGGCCTGATGCGCACGCAGATGGGCAGAATTTCGCCAAGGCATATGCTATCAATTTTTTGGACAGGAATGGTGAGACGAAGCAGGTCTTCCAGAACACGTGGGCGATCACGACCCGCATGATTGGCGTGCTCGTGGCCGTGCACAGTGATGACAAGGGCTTGGTGATTCCTCCTCGGCTCGCACCGAACAAGGTCGTGATCGTGCCCATCCTTTTTGACGAAACCAAGAAAGAAGTGCTTGCAGCGTGCAAGAAACTTCAGAAAGAACTTGGGGGATTCAATCCTGTGCTTGATGATCGTGATGAATACACGCCAGGCTGGAAGTTTAACGAGTGGGAGCTCAAGGGCGTGCCTGTCCGGCTGGAACTCGGCCCCAAGGACCTGAAAGCAGGGCAGGTCGTGCTCGTGCGCCGCGATACGAGTGAGAAAAAGAGCGTGAAGCTTGCTGAAGTCACGAAGACGATCACATCACTGCTCGAATCGATGCATCAGGACATGCTTGCGCGCTCCAAGAAGATGACGGAAGCCGCAATTGTTGAGGTGAAGTCCATGGATGACATCATCAAGGTCATCAAGGACAAGAAGGTTGGTCGAGGGCTGTTCTGCAACGAGCCCTCATGCGAAGGCCACATCAAGGACAAGACCGAAGGGGCAAGCACGCGCGGCATCGTGGGCAAGGCAGCCGGCAAGTGCATCCAGTGCGGCAAGCCCGCCAAGGTCATCGTGCATTTCGCGAAGAGTTACTAATGATTGCAATGTGCACTTCACCCGCGTGATATCGTTGCGATGAAGTGTGACAGATTGAATACGCAAGACAGGGAGGATTCAAAGAAAAGTATGGTAACATGTCTCAATGCTATCTCGGGTAGGAGTTTGCAACACGATGCAGCAAGGAGTCCACAACGTCTTCACGCAGGTAATCATCCAACGAACCTGAGATTGGCAAACGATATCGTGCACGTTGAAGCTTACCACGTTGTCCGCGCTCGTACAGCCGCGTAATCTTGAGCTTATGGTCTCCTGCACTCATGACCAGACCCTCGACGAGTTCTGGGGTCGGTTGGCCCTTTTTTGACAAGTCACTGGAATCAATCACGATGACCAATGACCCAACGGGTTTCACGTCATAATATTCTATTGTCCGATCAATCGTTCGCGGGATGGCAAGATCGCGTTTCACCAGCCTCGTGATGATCTCTCTCTGACGGCCACGGGTCACGGGATCCCATTGCCAGTAAAAATCACGCATCTCGTCGTACACAAGAAAATCAATAAAATCCTTCCGAATCCCAAGGATCACCCGTTCCAATTTTTCCTGGGTATTCATGTCACTTGTGTATCCGCGCAGGTTTGCCTCAGCCAGATCAGGGAAATGATGGATGAGCTTGTCCACCGGATCCAAAAAAACGCTATGCTGATCGCCTATCTTGAAGAAATCCAACTGGTGAACACCACTGCAAATGTAGACCCTATCCTCACCTACCCCACTCACGAGTGGTAGTGCATACGTCCTTGTATAAAAGAATTGTGCGGGTGAAAACTACAGTTTCGTGTAATTCCGGATTTTCCAGAGCCTTTCCGGAGTCCTCTGCCACAACATTTATATACAAAATCTCATCATTGCAGTGCAGGGGTGAATCACCATGCCTGCTGCAAAAGCACCAAAACCAAAGGCGGAAAAGCCTGCAAAGCAATCGACAAAGCCAGAAGCTGCAAAACCATCAGCAAAACCGATCGGGACTGTGATCCATTTCTTTGACAAGATCCGTGTCGCAGTCGTCAAGCTCAATGCTGCCTTGAAGATCGGTGACAAGATCCGCATCGAGGGTCACGGCAAGAGTTTTGAGCAGACCGTGAGCAGCATGCAGATCGAGCACGAGAAGCTCACCGAAGCCAAGAAAGGCCAGGAAGTTGGCATGAAGGTCACGCAGCCTGTGAAGGCCGGCGATATCGTGTTCAAGGCGTGAGAATCTTTCTTTTGTCAGAAGATTTATAAGGTTCAAAGACGTATGTATTGACATGGCCAAACAAGAAATCCCCACCAGGATCTCGCATCCCAATTCATACTATCGTGGAAATAAAGATCCGTTTATTGCGGCACTCAACGATTTGGATGATGCGCAATCATTATCAGCCATCTTTTCTGAGTTAGAACCGCAGAAGATAGGGGTCTTACCAACCGTGTTGTTACATCCCCATGTTGATCTCTCCGTTGTTGATGCATTTGCAGAAAAGAATGGATTGGGATCTGATCTTAGTTATCTGGCACGAGCTGCTCTCAAGCTTCTTGAAGTACCAGAACCATCTCGGCATTATCAGAAGCAGTACAGAGCATTCCTGCAGAATATTTCAAATACGAGACTCTCTCAACTCGAAAAAATCAGCCAGAACCAACAACCTTCACGTCTTGAACGCTTTACGTTCAGAGAATTCAAAAAACACTACGAAACATACCGGTATTTTGTCTACAATGGAACCACAGCTTTACCTCTTTCTCCAAGAACTTAATGAAGCAACAAAACGAAAAGTAGAAGTTGTTGCTCTTGGTGGAAACGCCATTGTAACACTAGGTCTTCGAGACACCACGTATGATATCGACCTCTGTGTAAAAAAGAAATACCAAAAGTTGGTCAAATCTGTTTGTGAACGTCTTTTGAAGCAACATAAAGTCTCATCGCATGTATTGGTTGATGGCGATTTTATAACGTTCACCATACCTGATTTTTGGGAACGAGCAATTCCGTACGATACTGAATTTCCTAAGATTGAATTGCGCCTCTTGAACATCAACGATATTCTCTTGTGCAAAATCGATAGAAATCTAGAACAAGACAGAGCCGATGTGGAACGAATCGTCTCAAAATTCGAGATCAACAATGCAGATCTCAAGCAGCGCTATCAGCTGTATCTTGATCTCTACAAAGGTCATCCTGAACGAAAACAAGAATTCGCCCAAAACTTTGATACGTTTCTGAAGCGCTATGAAGCAGGGAAGTAGCAGGGCATGCCAGGAAGTTGGCATGAAGGTCACGCAGCCTGTGAAGGCCGGCGATATCGTGTTCAAGGCCTAAGCATCTTCTTTTCGAACGACAGTGCAGTAACGTTTATATAGCTCTGTTCTCCTGGTCGTTTCGTGGAAAAAGGGATGACACCAGTGTTTTATAGAGGGTATCCTATCATTACGGGAATCCTTATCGTTCTCGCTCTTCTCTCCCTGCTTGCAGCGCCTGTTGTTGCTCTCCCTGCAGAAACAACAGTTGCAAGTGGAAATGGCGATATTGGCGCTACACTCACTGCATTAACAAATGCCGCGGTCACTCTCGGAGGCACCGCAAATCAGTGGGATTCAGGAGAAGACGTGTATGTTTCTACTGATACGCCGGTCAACACAGGTGATACCCGCGTCACAGCAAGGGCAGGAGGCAATGGCGGCGTCAGCATCAGTGCTGATTCGCAATCCCCCACAATCACCTCTTCTTCAGCGCATGGGCGAGCGGTTAATAACGTGGTCATATTCACGACTGGTGCGAGCTCATTAACAACACCCGCGGTCATCGCATCCGCGCCGACTTCAACGACATTCACCGTTGACGTTCACACCGCAAACACGCTCGGTGATTCTGCAGAGCTCACCCCACAAACCATTGCAAATAGCGGAGTTAGTGTCGTACTAACTGGTGGGTCGATTACTGCAAACACCGTGTCTGCTATAACGATAAGTGTCTCAGGGACTGGCATTGACCCTGATGACATTGTGACGGTCGAAGGTTGCACAAGTGGAGTATACGTTGTGGTGTCCCGTACTGCGAGTGTGCAGGTGGAAGTGATTGGTCCGACTGCCTGTGCGGCTCCTTCAGGGTCCATTCACGAACAAACACTTACTGCGGGAACGGAAAGTTCCTTTACGTTGAGCAATGGTGTCGCGACTAATTATGCAGCAGGTTCAACAGTTGCTGCAGGCGATGGCGACTTCACCACTGCACTGCAAACATTAACGCAAGGAAAAGTGACAGGAAGCAATGGCGTGTGGAGTCAATCCGCTGGCGAAGGGGTTTATGACGATATTAATAGCCCTGGTTCAAATACTGTGAGTGCCGGTGATAATCGACTCACGATAACAGACCCGCCAGAACTTGAGTGCTTTAATACAAACACAATCGCAGGCGTTTCTGCAGCAGCATTATTCTCGGTGTTAGGAGGCACGCCACCGATATCGTACTCAATAGTTTCGGGCGCTTTGCCAGCCGGCAGATCCCTTCGAGACCGCGGTAATCGTGAAGTATCGATCATTGGTGCACCAGCGAGCGCGGGAAGTAATGCCTACACGCTCAGAGCATCTGCGGGAGGTTTCACGAACGATTGTTCTGCGACAGAAACAGTAGGTCTTCGGAGTGCAGGACTTGGCGTGCCAAACAATCATCCTTCAATCTCAAACTTTCGCAATGGATTATTTTGGGGGCCTGTGAACGGAGCAACGAGTTATACTGCAGCATTTACTGACAGTTCTGGCACAACCAATATTGTAACAGCGGGAACAAGTGTTCGAGTGCCTTCTGATACTTTTCGCGGAGCCACAACGTGGACAGTCGCTGCATCAGGAGCAAGTCAGACATCCACGTCCTCAACAGGACAGTTTACTGCATCACCTGGCACGATCCCAACAGAATCTGTTTCCGGGCTTGGCGGTGGAGGACTACCGACGTGCTACGAGGACATCACTTGCTTGCCTTGCCATGATAGCCCGCAAGTACTTAGTGCTGGTGGAGGGGCTGAAGGCGTGTGCGTGCATCATGCTCACATGCATGAAGATGGTTGTCCAAACAAGCATTTTGAAGTCCCTTGCGGATACACGCCCACAGAAGGTGGGGGCCTCGGCAAGGAAACAATCAATAAGATCAACGAAAAAATGAATGAGTGCTGTCCGACTGTACCGACTGTGGAAAAGCCCGGAGAAGTGCCACCTTGGGGCCCTCAAGTGCCGAAGCTGTGCAATTTGTTGCCGAAGACGATAACAAAGACTGAGTGTAAGGATCCTCCTGCGCGGATGGTTACGACGACAGAGATTTGGGAGGTCGTGAATCCGCCTTGTGTGTATAATATTGTTATGCTTGAGCCGGTTGAGACACCTTGCACTCCTGACAGCAAGATCAATGAGTGTTGGACTGATCCCACAGTGTTCTGCAAGGATAACGCGTGTGCGACGAGCACGCCGACGTGCAAAGGCGATCCTGCGTGTTGTTATAATCCGACAGGGCTTGCTCCGGGTGCGTGCACGGTTACTGCGTCATTGTTTGGTTTGCCTCCCGTGACGTTTATGGTTGATGGGTATTGTCGGGGTTGTAAGTTGGAGTGTGGTTGGTGGGATCTGAGTCAGCAGAAGGCCTTGACAGAAGCGAGTTCGGTGTTTTTGGGCGTTCCGTTGGTTCCTGCAGTTCCTTCGGTTCCAATGCCATCGCCTACGCCTTCTGGCGAGCCGTCGCCAAGTCCTTCAATTACGAGGATGGGCGTTGTTCCTGTTCCGTCGACATTCTCTCCACCAAACTCGCCGACTGCGCAGGCGCCAGCAACCACGCAGACCGTGGCAATCACGAATCAGCCGTTAAGCCTGCCGCCAGTTATTTGTGCGTCATCAGGTAGTGGGAAGGGCAGTATTTCAAGCGGTCAGAAGGGTTTCACTGCAAGGGGTGGCGGTCAGGAGGGCTTTACTGCGCGCAGCGGCGGGCAAGAGGGCTTCACGTCGCGTGGCGGTCAAGAAGCATTCTCCAGTGCAGTTACTGTTGACATTGGTGGAGCAATAGAGACCAGCTTTTTGCCAGCAGGGTATGAGTCTATTACAACCTTTACCGTGAAAGACGGTCAGCCTGGTGAGCAGGTTGATGTGAGCTTGAACATTCCTGACAACTTTAAGGACATTAAAGTATTCCTTGGAAGTGATGTTGTGCCGAGCAGGGAGACAGATGAACCAGAATGTGGTGGGGATTCCTCGAGCAGTATTCGTGGTGAGCAGATTGCGAGTTCGCGCAGTGATACGTACACGCTTCAAGAGATGCCTGTGGTTGTGCAGCAGCAGGCGATTGTGGGGCCTGGCGAGTCTGTGCAGTTGCAGAATGCAGGGTATGCGGTTGATATCTTGAATGCGTTAGGAACAGCAGAAATGACGATGTCGTTGCCAGAGACTGATGTGCCGTTGCCTTTGAATCCAAGCATTCGTCCGATTGGCGCCGTGCTCCAAGTGGAGTTTGATCAGCAGGTTTCTGGGCGCGTGCGCGTCACGTTTCCCTTGGCAATCCCGCAATTCATTGATTCTGCGAGCCTGGGCATCTATGTGCGTCTGGGCACGACGTGGAGGCAGTTAGAAAGCGTTGAAATCAAGGCTGAGACGGTCACGGCAACGGTTGACGATATCAGTCTGTTTCTCACGCAAGGTGCTGATGGCAAATACGATGCATTGTTCTCACTCATGGGCGTTTATTGTGCGTCATGCCCAAGCACCAAGCTTGAAAAAATCTATGATGGCGGTTCGTTGAGCCCGCGCCATGCGGTTGTGCTGATTCATGGCGTGACGACGGATGCATTGCGCTGGCAGTTTTTGATTGATGATTTTGTGCTGACGAAGCAGCCGTTCCAGGTGTGGGTGTTTGCGTATCCGCTCAATCTTGAGCCTGAGGAAGTTGGGGAGGAGCTTGCTTCGCAGCTTGAACAGCACGCGTCTGAGTTTGACAAGCTGCATTTCATTACGCATTCAATGGGGGGTATTGAAGCGCAGTTGGCGCTCGAGCATGGTTCG
The DNA here is from genome assembly GCA_964472615.1 of uncultured Methanosarcinales archaeon. Taxonomy (GTDB): domain Archaea; phylum Nanobdellota; class Nanobdellia; order Woesearchaeales; family ARS49; genus JAWAAW01. The sequence continues at coordinate 5,093 of CAYYLN010000024.1, read as the reverse complement.
AAGAATGGTTTCAGTTTTGTTCGCAAGGTTGGCAAGGTGATCTTTGCAGGCCAACCGGGTTTGGGAAGTCCTGCTGCAGAAGTGTATGGTCGGCTGTTCGCGTTTTTGTTGAACCTCAAGAGCACTGCGATGTTGTTTAACGCTGACTCCCCCATGTTGCAGGATGCAGTGGCAGGCAGGCAGGTACCGCGCTTGCCGGGTGTTGATTATTCTGTGATTGCAGGGCGGAAGCCGTATTCGTTCACGACAGATTTGTTCACTGAGAATGGCGTCTTTGTTCCGAATGATGGCGTGGTGAGCACGGTGAGTGCGCGCACGGTTGGGTATCAGGAGGTCACCGACACGTGCAAGCATTATTTTGAGGTCCCTTTTACGCACACGGATTTGGCTGATGCTCAGTTGTCTCGGCGGATCATGGGTCGGCTTGTGGGTGAGGATCTTGCGAATGAGCATCCTGATTTGGCGATTATTGGGTATAACAAGTTCGTGACTGTTGAAGCGCAATCCGTGCCGGGGACGTATGTGGTTGCAGGGAGGCGTATTCGTGAGGGCGAGACTGCGGCTCCTGGTTTGTGCAATTGCGGCAATGGTTTGTGTGGTGAAGGGGAAACCGCTGTTAATTGCCCAATCGATTGCGCTTCTGAATATCCGTACTTCACGTGTCGTTTGATGCCATGGTTCTGGTTCCCGCTTCTGGTGATTTTGTTGATTGTCTCTGCGTTGTATACTGGACGCATCATCAAACGTCATCGGCGTGGCAAAGGGGCAGGCATGCTTCTCCTCATGGTGTTTGTGTTGTTGGTTCTGCTTGCGATACAGCATGCTTTGTGTCGGTCAGCGCCTTTGTTGGGGTATCTTTTGCTTGCATTTACTGCAACAATGCTTTTCTTTACTGTTATTCACGTACGATTGCACAAGGATGTTGTGGACGACCGTCCTGCACGGGCGCTTGAGTGGCTGCTTGGTGACCAGCGAGAGACTCGTGCGAGGAACACGGCTGTTCAGCAGGCTCGTCAAAAGAAGAATGGGAAAAACAAGATTGATGACCGTCCTGCACGGGCGCTTGAGTGGCTTCTTGATGGTTGGCGTAAGGAAAAATAAAGAAACATTTATATACTAGAAAAGCCATATTCCACACTATATTAGTGATGAACGATGGGGCTTGAAAGCTTAGCACGAAAGCTGTTTACTGGAATTGTTCTAGCTGCCTCGTCAATCGCGTCATACCAGGCCTTGCCTCAGCACGCGGCTTATGCGCAAGATGCCAAGACACAGGATGCAACACGAGTCGAAGAAGAATTACCAGTCTTGAAGAAGAGGAGAATCACGTTTGAGCAGGTTGTTGAACAGCTGAAGAAGGACCCAAAGGGAGACAAGGCAGGAAAGTACGACCAGCTCAAAATGCAATATCTTGATCAGCTTCTTGTTGATGAGTACAAGCTTGTGCGTGACACGAAGAGGAATCAGGATGGGTTTGTGAGTGAATGGCTGTACTGGCAGGACAAGAACCATCAGAAACGTGCAACCGAACGTATCACCAAAGAGAGGGGGGTAGTTTTTGTAAAACCTATAGTTGATGCGTTACCAAGTTGGAAAATCATCCCGTGCTTTCAAGGTCGATTCGGCCAAAAGAAGAAGCTCGGATATCTTTTGATTGATGAGGCGCTTTTCCAGCTGGCAAAGGATGACGACGTCTCCATGGTACTAGATTATGTGTCACCGAAAGCATGGACATACAAGAATATTATCCGGTTTTTCAAGAAAGATCTCGTAAAAAAAAATGCTGCGTTGTCTCATTATCGCGATAACATTATTCATCTACATGCTCGCCTCAATCAAATGGCACAGATCACGAAGAAAAAACGCAGTGTTTCTGATGAGTTCAAACAATCAGTGATGGAAAAATACGTTGAGTGTTATGCTCGTTGTCAGAATGGCCTGAGAGATGCGACAAAAACCTATACCGAAACTGGCGTCGGCCAATACGATGAAGCTGCGAAGGCTGTTGAATCATTCCTCAAAGAAGTGAATGATCGTATGTGCCAGCTCGGTTATGAACACAAACGTAATGAGAAGGAGAACACGTACGAGCTTGTGAAGATTTCTGAGAAGAAATAGACCTGTTCTGAATACTCTTTCTCAGAGAATTCCTACGCGCAGAGCCCTGATGTGCGACTGATTGCGGTAACCACGTCATCGATAGTATTCACTGATGTATCAATGCATGATATGTTGTGTGCTTTTGCGATTCTTTCAAAAGCATTCTTGCTCGCGACAAAGTGCTCAATGGTCGGTTCGAAATAGGTGAATGCATAATCGCGCGCTTTCACACGTTGAAGCGCTAATTCAGGGGGGCATTCAAGAATAACGGGATAGTCCGGGTTGGGTGCTCCTGCGCTTCGATTCACAGTGATTATTTCTTCAGGAGATATGTCCGATTCCTGCTGATACGCGGCGCTTGTATAAAAATACCGATCAAAAACAATGATGCCTTTTATGTCTCTGAAATGGCGTGCGAATGTTTCTGCACGTGATTGTGCGATTTGGTGCACCCATTTCCGATCAAAATGAGGTCTGCCTGCAGCATACCATGAGGCAATCACTGTCTTGAATGGTTTATACTCTTTTTCGATGATAAGGCGTGCAGAAATACCTTGCGCATAGAGTGTTTGGACGAGATGGTATGTAGTTGACGATTTTCCCGAACCACTCATTCCATCAACGCAGAGAAAACGCGCGGCGCTCATAGGACTCCGCTGAATTCTGTTTCATTGATCGTCCACGTCTGCGTCGCCGTGTCAAAGACGACGGTGGCGTGTGCACTGTTGGGGATTGTTGTCCGCAAAATGAATTCATGTACGTCTTGTCTGAGCATCCGTGCGAGAAGCACCTTAATGAATGTTCCGTGACTGATGACAAGGGTGTTGGCCTGTTCTTCTTCCAGCGCGCGTTGAAATGCTCCGGCGCGTGCGATCACGTCATTTATGGATTCTCCGCCAGGAATTTTCCTCGTGTAAAAATCACCTCGCAGTTCGGCCCAGTTGACGCTCGCTTCTGTCTTGCCTGCCCACATGCCAGAGGATTTCTCGCGGACAAGTGGCGAGATGAGAATGGGCACATGTATACGTTGCGCTATCAATGCCGCGGTTTCCCGACTACGTTTTGCATCGGAAGTGATAATTCTTTGCATGGGGTAGGACAAAAACTTTTTTGCGCATGCGAGCACCTGCTCTTTCCCAATCTTCGAGAGGTGATCATCTTGGCCGCCAAGCCGCTTTTGTGCATTGCTCTCTGTTTCTCCGTGCCTCATCAGTGTAACATTACATAAGCTCATTCGCGCGTTTCACCCCTCTGGTTAGGTGTGTGATTGCAGGCAACCGGAATCGCATCTCGATCTTGGAATTCCTGGCAATGCGTTCCAAAGTCGATTTTCGCGTATTCCTGTTACGTCCTATGATTTTCAAGACATATTCGTATCCTTTTCTGAATCCCTTCTGGGTTGCGAGATAATTAAGGACATCAGGGGGGCAGTCTCGCCGGCACGCAATGGAGGTCAACACCTCCCAAGAATCACTCTTCGCATGCATGCGAAGGAGACGTGCGGTGAATTTGCTTCCGTTTGAAGCAGTCCAGATATCCGTAAGTATGCGGATCATATCATGTTTCTTACGTACAGAATTGCTTCGGCACCACGTATGGAAGATTGACCAGACATGTTGCTTGAGGACAAAGACTGTTTTTACACAGCGGGCAGTATACTGCAAGAACTCCTCCTGATTCCTTAGTCCGAACTGAATTAAAACGGTCTTATCCTTAATCAAGCGACGGATGGTTGATGCATCAAAGAACGTCAGTCCTTCCGACTGTGTGCCGCGGTTAATACGTAACATTTCGTTTCTGAGGAAAAGAACATAGCCAATTGCGTCCTTGTAGCGCTCGAACTCGTATTGCGTAATATCTCCATGCCTCAAAAGCGAGTGCAATCCTTGAAGTATTGCCGGGCGCCCCGGTTGCTGGGCGTAGTGAACACCATCTCGCAGGTTAGAAAGCCAGATCGGGAAGAGGAGATCACGCGTGCCACCATGTCCATATTTTAAATTCAGAACCCCCTCTCTTCCACGCTGGACATAATACTGATTGAAGTAATAATACTGAAAACAAAGCACCCTCTGCATCTTTTCTGGAGTGGAGAAACCTATTTTTAACTGTTCAATCGCCCGGGCAACTCTTACGTCTCCCCAGAGGAATCGTGATTCCAGCACTTGGTTTCCTTCGGTCACTGCGGTCATGACATACTGCCGACAGTCCTCAATCGTTCCCCAAGTCGGAATGTCAATTTTTACAAAACCATACTCGCCCATCACTTGGGTAAACAGCATCTGAAATTTTCGAACCTCTGCCGTATCTTTCTTCCTAACGATGAGAATGTCTGCATCTGATTCGCCAAGAAGTTCATAGCGTGCAGGAGACCCAAATAAGAATATCGCAACGTCTTGCAAACGCGAAGTGCCTCCTGTTTTCTTTGCAGCTTCTTGCGCGACTGCGCTGACTAGTTTATCGAAGAGTGCGGTGTACCCTTGGGCGTAGGCCCACACATCGAATTGGGTGCTCGAGAATGATGTTTCACGGAGCAGTTGCTCTTGCTGATGCCATATATCTGGAGTCGGATATGCTGCGGCAACGGGCATTGGCTGATACAAGTGTGTGCGCTTAATAAAGATACTGAGTGTTTGCGCCCTGTAGTATTATGAGCACAATCGTATTTCGGTAGTACATTGGCGAGAAAACTTCAACAGCAGGGCATTAACTCACGTTACATCGCCCACATCATTGGCGTTAAACCAACGATTTTCTACATGGTTTCCCTTCAGTAATGTGTCAAGAACCACCAGTCTCCGTTCTCTCGCTACGCTCGATTGCTCAGATTGGTGGCATGGTATGTGGTGGTTTGTCGGCAATGTGCGACATTGCCGAGCATGCTCGGAAACCAGAGGTTTCCGACACTTGAGCATGCTCACGATTTCCACTCATGAGCAACGTAGTGAATGCTTCGCTTCCACCCGTGAACACACGAGTGGAAATCGTGACATTTA
>CAYYLN010000023.1:6543-13234 GCA_964472615.1 uncultured Methanosarcinales archaeon | reverse complement strand
ATCGCAAAACTCTATAGCGTCATCCTTCCGGTCTTGGTCTATCTGCTCGGCAAGAACGTCCTGAGTAAGCGCCCGACAGGATACGGCGACACCGACATCGCCGATCTCAATCCTGGACTCAAGAAATACCGCAACGTCATCGTCAAGCTCGGGACCGTCGAGATCCAGATCCACCCCATCTTCATCTGCATTGCGATCGGCGCATTCCTCTTCCTGCTCGGCATGCTGCCGGTGCTGTTGCACTGGGCCCAACCTGATCCGAACTACGATATCCCGTTGCCCTTGGGATTCACGCTGCTCGGCTACCGCGAAAGCACGACCACAGGTCAGATCATCGGTCCATTCGGGCTCGGAGCAGCATTGCTGAGTCTCGCATTCCCCCTTGCGCTCGCGTTCAGCATTGGCCTGTATTTCAAATTGCGCTCGCAGAACGTCATCAAGATTCGTGAACAGACCAAAAAACTCGAAGACGAATTCTCCAATGCGCTGTTCCAGCTCGGCAACCGGCTCGGCGACGGCCTGCCCGCAGAGATCGCGTTCTCGAAAGTCGCAGAAGTCATGCCAGACACCGTCAGCGGCAAATTCTTCCATCTCGTCGCGACCAACATCGCAAAGCTCGGCATGGGTGTCCGCGATGCACTGTTCAACCCACGTACCGGCGCGCTTGTGTATTTTCCGAGCAATGTCATCCAGAGCTCGATGAAAGTGCTTGTTGAGGGAATCCGCAAAGGACCCATCATCGCAGCGCAGGCATTGCTCAATGTTTCCCGGTACATCAAAGAAATCCACAAGGTCAATGAACGCCTCAAGGACCTCATGGCAGACGTGATCTCAGACATGAAATCGCAAATCAGCTTCCTGACTCCTGCCATTGCAGGAATCGTTATTGGCATCACCAGCATGATCACCTCAATCCTCAGCACGCTCTCAGGAAACATCCAGACGCTCGGCACGAGCGAGCTCGGCGGCAGGATCAGCGATGTCGCATCCTTGTTCGGCGATGGCATCCCCACCTACTACTTCCAACTTGTCGTTGGCATCTACGTCTTCCAGATCGTGTTCATCCTGACCATCATGGCCAATGGTATCGAGAACGGCGCAGACAAACTGCAGGAACGATACCAGCTCGGCAAGAACCTCATCAAAAGCACCATGCTCTACTGCATGCTCAGCTTCATCGTCATGCTCGTCTTCAATCTCATCGCGAACAGGATCGTTGGCGTGGCTGGCGTGGTGAGCGGATGAGTGGTATTCTGTTTTTGTAGGAGAAAAATAAGGAAAAGACGTGCGCGTGACGTGTTTTGGAGTGCCCTGCACTGTTCTTGCACGCGCACTTTTGAAAAAATAAATGGGAACGGCCGGATTTGAACCGGCGATTCCGCCGTCTTCAGCGGCGTGTTCTCCCAGGCTAAACTACGTTCCCGATGATTTGATCGACAGACAGAGCATTTAAAAGGCTTTTGTTTCAGAGCTGACCGAACTGTTTCTTGCCGGTGTAGAGCTCGTAAATGACCTGGCGCAGGTCCTTGATCTTGACGCGCTTCTGCGCGCACGTGTCGCGCTCACGCAGGGTGACGTCCTCGTTCTTGAGGCTGTCGAAATCAATGGTGACCGCCCACGGACAACCAATCTCGTCCATGCGCGCGTACCGCTTGCCGATGCTTCCTGATTCATCATAGAACGAATCATAACAATTGACGATCTCAGCGACTTCTTTGGCTTTCTTCTTGAGCTCATCCTTGTTGCTCAACAACGGGAACACTGCTATGGTCAAAGGCGCGAGCGAGGGATTCAGTCCGAGCACGATGCGCTTCTCGCCATTCTTCTCCTCTTCCTTGTACGCATGCTCGAGCACCGCGTAAAACGTGCGGTCAAGGCCGATGGAGATCTCCCAGACATGTGGAATAACCTTCTTGCCATCAGGATAAACATAGTTCAGGTCCTGTTTGCTCCCTTCCGCGTGCTTTTTGAGATCATAATCCGCGCGGTTATTGTTTGCCACGAGTTCCATCCAGCCCAAACTCGTTTCAACCTCAAAGTCCCATGTCTCTTTGGAATAGAACGGGCGCTCGTCCCGTCCGACCTCGCGGAAGCGCATCTTGTTGCGCGGAATACCCAAGGATTCGAAAAAGCGTTGCGTGTGCGTCATGAACGAAGCGATAAGCTTGCCGGAAACGACACCCTTGTCAACGAGCGAGCGCGCAAGGACACTCTCGATTTTATCCGAGCCCACGCGCATGACCTGGACTGGATGGTCTTTGATCTCATCAAAACCCTCAACTTCGTTGATCATCACAGGGTCAAAGAAGACCTCTGCCTCCATCTGCGAGAATTCCACCTGCCGCAACACGGTCTGGCGCGGAGAGATCTCATTGCGGAAACTTCTGCCCACCTGCGCCACGCCTTGCGGCAGCTTGATACGCATGGTTTTCATTAGGCGTGACCAGTCACAGAAGATGCTCTGACAGGTCTCAGGCCGCAAGTACGTGTCTGCCTTTGTCGAAACGCCGATCTCTGTGCGCACCATCATGTTGAACCTGCGTACAGGCCCAAGAGCGCCTTTGCATTTCGGACAGGCGAGCTTGTGCTTCTGAATCTCCTGCGTCAATGCCTCATCACCCATGGCTTCAGGATACTGCTCCTTGGTCGCGTCCTCAAGAATCTTGTCTGCCCGGTGGATGGTTTTGCACTTGGCGCATTGCGTGACCGGATCATTGAACGAGTCCAAATGGCCTGATGCCTTGAAGACATCAGCCGGCATGATCTGGGCGCCATATATCTCCAGCATGTCTGTCCTCTTTACGAGATCCTTGCGCCATGCCTCAATGATCTTCCTCCGGAGGGCAGCACCATACGGACCAAAATCATAGAATCCTGCAGGTGCGTTGGCATAGATCTCGCTCGCAGGATAGAAAATTCCCCTGCGCAATGCCCAGTTCACGATCGCTTCATACTGCGCCATAGGCGTGCGAGGGGCAGGATTGCTTAAAAAGCTTTGCCGTCGTAGCAAGAGAAAAAATTTATAAACCACCCTCTCTTGACGAACCGCAAGAACATTTTGGAGATGTGGAATTTGAGATATACAAGCAGTATTCTGGTATTGTTCGTGGTTTTGTTGATGGGTTGTGCTCCAGCTGCGCCGCAAACCGAAGGAGTCACGGAGAAGGGTGTCGTGACGAAAGGCGAAGCAAAAGAACTTCCGTCTGTGAAGATTGGCTTTATCGGCCCCCTCACTGGAGATGCTGCAGGCATGGGCACAGATGGACGCGCAGGCGTTGAACTTGCGGTCAAGGAACTCAACAATGCAGGCGGTATTAATGGACGCATGGTTGACGTGGTCTATGAAGACGGCAAATGTAACGGCAAGGATGCGATAACTGCTGCAACAAAACTTATTGACGTCGACAAAGTACCAGTGATCGTCGGTGGTTTGTGCTCATCTGAAACACTTGCGACTGCACCGCTCGCAGAAGCAGCGAAGGTCGCACTCATCAGTTATGCTTCGAGCAATCCATCAATCTCGCAAGCAGGCGACTATGTCTTCCGCGTCTGGCCTTCAGATATCGGACAGGCTAAGGCAATGGCTGATGAGATCATCACGCGAGGCCACCACAAGGTTGCAGTCATCTATATGAATCAGGATTACAACCTTGGCTTGGCAAAGGCATTCAAAGAAAGCTTTGAGAAGCTTGGTGGCGTGATCACTGCCTGGGAAACGTACGAACCTGATGCAAAAGACTTCCGCACACAGATTGCAAAGGCACGCGCGAGCAAGCCTGACACGATCTACCTCGTGCCCTACTCAGTCGATGGAGGATTGTTGATCAAACAAATCAGGCAACTCAAGATGACCTTGCCACTCTTTGGCTCTGAGACTCTTGGCAGCAAGGAAGCAGTCGAAGCAGCAGGCACGGAAAATATCGAAGGACTCGTGTATGCAACACCAAAGTTTGATCCTGCATGGCCGAAGGCATCTGAATTCTTGCCAAAGGTAACCCAACACAAGGGAAGTGATCTGAGCATTCCCGCAATCGCGGCAGATGCATATGATGCAGTCACCTTGATCGCTGAAGCGCTGAAGCAAAAGCCAGACCAAGAACCTTCAGGCACGATTGTCAAGGAATTCTTGTACACGGTCAAGGAATGGCAAGGCGCAGGTGGTTTGCTGACCATCGACGAGAATGGCGACCCGTTGAAGGACTTCCAAATCATGTTTGTCCACAACGGTGAATTCGAAAAGGCGCCCTAATTTACTTTTTTCTTTTCTTTTTTCTTCGCAAGATTTAAAATCTTATCTTTGCTCATTGAACACATGTCGTCCCTTGCAGCACAACTGATTGCCAACGGAATCATTGCGGGAGCGATTTATGCCTTAGTTGCATCAGGATTTTCAGTGATCTACAACGTAACAAAAATGATGCATTTTGCACATGGAGCAGTGCTTGCCTTAGGCGCTTACTTCATGTATACATTCTCCAGCGCACATCTTTCATTTCCGTTGGCAGTGCTTTTGACGTTGATCGCTACGTGCATTACAGGAGAGATTACCAATCGTTTTGTGTATCGACCTTTACGAGCAAGGAAAGCAAGCGGAGCAGTCTTGCTCATTGCAAGCCTGACAGCAATGATTTTCATCAATGCTGCAATCATTGCGATCTGGGGAGCAGATATCAAGACGATCGCTCTTGCGCAGAAAAGCAATGTCTTTGACATTGGAGGTGCTCTCATCACGAGTGTCCAAGTCGTAATGATCGCTGTTGTGCTGGTACTCTTACTCGCATTGTGGTGGCTGATGAAACAGACCAAGCTCGGTAAGGCCATGCGCGCACTCGCAGACAACAAGGATGCAGCACAGACCGTGGGCATCAATCCCGAACACCTCTACACCATCACTTTCCTCGTCGGAAGCAGCCTGGCCGCTGTCGCCGGCATTCTCATCGGCATCGAGCAGAACCTGCATCCCACCATGGGCGTCTCGCTCATCATCAAGGGGTTCACCGGAGCAGTCATCGGCGGTATGCTCTCAGTGCCTGGCGCAGTGCTCGGCTCGTTGTTCCTCGGCATGGTCGAAAACATCGGTATCTGGTGTCTGCCATCTGGCTACAAGGATGCCATCGCGTTCGCGCTGCTTTTCCTGTTCCTCTTGTTCCGGCCGCAAGGCATCCTGGGCAAAAAGATGAGGGAGGCGTAATGCACGTGAACTCGTGCGATCGGAATTGGTTAACTGGTGAAGAATAATGACATTTGTCAACTATCTCATTCATCTCGCGATCCTCGTCGGCATCTATGCCATGCTCACCGTAAGCCTCAATCTCTCGGTCGGCTTTACCGGCCTGCTAAACATGGGCCACGTTGCCTTTTTCGGCATCGGTGCCTACACGTCTGCGCTGCTCAGTCTCGCAGGCTATCCGCTGTGGGTCGCGATACCTGCAGCAGCAGTCATTGCAGGCCTGGCTGGTGTGATGCTCGCGTTGCCGACGACCCGACTTAAAGGCGATTATCTCGCGCTCGCAACACTTGGTTTCACGTTCATCATTGGAAGCATTGCACGAAACTGGACTTCCCTGACTCGAGGACCTCTTGGATTGCCAGGCATTCCCAAATACGTACCGCACAATGAGACATTGTTATGGATTACGGCCTTTACACTCATTGCAATTTTCATGAGTGTCTATTTCATAACACGCACACGCTTTGGCAAGACCTTACAAGCAATACGTGATGATGAGCTGGCTGCAGCCATGCTCGGCAAGAATACATTCATCCACAAGATAGCAGCTCTGGGCATCTCTGCTTTCATTGCAGGCATTGCGGGTAGCTTCTTTGCGCACTACATCAGCTTCATTGACCCGAGCATTTTTGGAATGGGGGACCTCATCCTTCTTTTTTCCATGATGATTGTTGGCGGCCTTGCCAGCGTGCCAGGCTCTTTTGTCGGAACAATGCTCATTTTGCTCATCCCAGAGCCCTTGCGCTTCATCGGCTTTCCTTCAGCACTCCTTGGCCCGATGCGTGAAATGCTCTTCGCGCTCATCTTGCTCCTGATCCTCATCTATCGGCCGAAAGGCATCTTCGGAAAGGTGGACCTCTCATGATGCTCCGCGTCTACAACCTGGACAAGCACTTTGGTGGAGTCTATGCGGTGCACAACTGCTCCTTGGGTATCAGAGAAGGAACGATCACAAGCATCATCGGTCCGAATGGAGCAGGCAAGACAACGTTGTTCAATCTCATCACCGGCATCCTGAAGCCAGACAAAGGGGGCGTGTGGTTCCAAAAGAAAAACATCACTTGGCTCAAGCCGCACGAGGTCGCCCGCACAGGCATTAGCAGGACATTCCAGATCGCGAAAATCTTTAAGAACATGACTGTCCGCGACAACCTGTTGCTCGCAAAGCACACGACAGACGAAGAACTCAGGAACGTGCTTGACCGAGTGCATTATGCCCGGCAACTTGACACGATCGCGGGCGAGCTCAGTTACGGCAACCAGCGTCTGGTCGAGATCGCCCGCGCATTGCTCTTTCCGCATACGTTATTGATGCTTGATGAACCGACTGCAGGTGTGAATCCTCAAGTCAGACAGGAACTCAAGCACATCCTCACTGAACTCAAACAACAGGGCCGCACAACAGTACTCATCGAACACGACATGGACTTTGTTCGGGCGGTTGCCGATCAGGTGGTGGTT
>CAYYLN010000023.1:0-6533 GCA_964472615.1 uncultured Methanosarcinales archaeon | reverse complement strand
CGCAGGGGTCAACCCCCAGGTCCGCAAGGAACTCAAGAGCATCCTCCTCGACCTGCGAAAGAAAGGAAGCACCATCCTTCTGATCGAGCACGACATGGAATTTGTCATGAGCATCAGCGACGAAGTCATCGTGCTCAATGAAGGCACCGTGCTCACGAGCGGAACGCCGGCAAAGGTCAGAAAAGACAAGCGCGTCCTGGAGGCATACCTTGGCAAATAAAACATTGGGAACTCAGGCGTTGGGAAATGGTTTGCTGGGGATTAGAAATTTGGAAGCTGGTTACAGTCAACTCAAGGTGTTGTTCGGCGTTAATCTCGTGGTCAAGAACGGCGAAATCGCAGTGCTCATCGGGCCCAATGGCGCAGGAAAAAGCACCGTCCTCAAGAGCATCTTCAACCTTTGCGACATTAAGAAGGGCAGCATCATGTACAAAGGCAAGGACATCACAAGACTGCCGACGCACGAGCGCATCCAGCTCGGCATCGGCATCGTGCCCCAAGGCAGGCAGGTCTTCAGCAACCTCACAGTTCGCGAGAACCTCGAGATGGGCGCGTACTTGACCACGGAAAGAGACTTCGTTGAGATGCGCATGAAAGAAGTCCTCAGACACTTCCCTGAGTTGAAGCCAAAGCTCACCCACAATGCATTCTCATTGTCCGGCGGCCAGCAACAAATGCTCGCGATGGGGCGTGGATTAATGCAAGACCCTCAACTGTTATTGCTCGACGAGCCATCACTCGGCCTTGCTCCCAAGACCATGAAAGAGCTCTTCCAGCGCATTCAAGACATCAACAAGGAAGGCACCACAATCCTGATGGTCGAACAAAATGCCAAAGCAGCTTGCGCCATTGCAGACCAGATTTATGTCTTAGAAGAAGGCAAGGTCGCATTGCATGGCGACAAACGCGTCCTCGAGCACGAAAAGATCAAGAACATCTACTTAGGCGGGCACGGGCATTGACTATTTCACAAGCCAGTCCAGCTCGTCTTCATCCAATTCGAGCTCTTCGGCGAATTTCTGGGCAAAGACAGGATTTTTCTTGCAGACTGCCTGCAGCCAAGGCAAGGTGTGATGAAGAACATTCCTTGTTGATGCATGTGTTGCCTGCGCGATCTTGAGCGCGATGTTCTTGCGCTTGTTGTACTTCATGTTGGACATCCAGACCTTCAAGAGGCGGTTCGTGCGCTCGTACTTTGGTTGGGTTGTGGAACGCTTGTCTTTTGCGACGGCGATGCCTGCGGTGATGAGCTCGAAGATATGGCTGAGGAAGCGCCAGTGCTGCCAGCGCTTGATCCTGCCACGGAAGACATCTGCTTTGCTGAGGATGTCGTATGCGCGAGCACGGTCTGCAGGGTTGGTGTATTCCTTTGCGAGATTGTGATCAACCCAGAGGAAGCATTCGTCAACGTCGGTGTCTGTCTGGTCGAATGCACCCAATGCAAGGGCAGGATCAGAATTTTTGAACACCTTGACCAGTGCCTGTTCCATCTGCTCGAGCTTGTTGCGTTCTCCAAGCACTGCGAGACTCTCTTGTGTAATGGTCTCGCCCCGACTCAAGATTTGGAGGTCATTGATTGCTGAGCGCAAGTCACCACCTGATCTCCGAGCTAACGTGTTCAGCATGCTTGCCTCTACAACAATACCTTCTGCTGCACAGATTTTCTGCAATACGTCAGTCGTCATATCCGCGGACAATGCAGGAAACTCAACCATGACGCATTTGCTGCGCAGTATAGAGAACTTCTTATCCCACGGATCCTGGGCAGTCAGAATGATGGGGAATGACGTCTGCGCGATAATGTCCACAATCGCAGGAACGCCGCCACGATCATTCATGCCGGAAACACCATCAAGCTCATCAACAAGAATCAGCTTACCGGTGGAGAACAACGAGCGCTGCTTGAGCGCATTGCCGAGCTTTTCCTGGATCTGGGCCTCATTGCGCGTATCTGAAGCGTTGACTTCGATGATTTCCCAGTTGAGGTCCTGCGCCAACGCATGCGCGGCGCAACTCTTGCCTGTCCCTGAGGGACCATACAGAAGGATTGCCTTCTTTTTCTGCTTGGGATAATTCCTGACAAAGCTTTCCAACTGCGCCGCGCTCTCTTGCGGTACAGCCTTCAGCGTTTTCGGACGATAGTGATGGATCCACAGCGCCCCCATGCGTCTGCGAAACTTCCCGTGCTTTATATACTTTTAGCGACTTCGGACCGAGACCCTCGCTCCCTGAGGAACTCGAAATCTATCACCCGCGAAGCTGGTGGAAATCTCAAGATGGGCATCGCATCTCGAAATCTATAAAAAGAAGCTCTTTTTTGACAGGTTTGATGAAAAGCGTTGCGGTGAAGTTCCTTTCTGCAGAGGTCGCGGCGTATAATGCCCGCGATGAGCATCTCGAGCTGCGCGTCTTGCTGCACGATGGCAAGGACAAGGCACTGATCAAGCAACTCCGCTTGGAAGACCCGGCACAACAGGCAGAAGGCATTCTCAAAGAGGTGTGTGAGAAGCTCAAAAGGGCACACGGCAGCCCATCCTATGACGATGATCCGCTGAGCGGGCTCGTGCACATCAAATGGACGCAGGATGAAGAATTGGTCCAGGAGCGCCTTGCAAAGTTCTTGGCTGTATTACGCGAGAAAATCAGGAATGCAAAACGCAAAAGTATTAGTTATTACGACCTTGAACAACAAATGCTGACCGCGAGAACAAGTTTGGACTAGTCTTCGATCTTCGTCTTTGCGGGCGCGTCTTTCTTGCCTTTTTTGATTTCAATTGCAGCTGCGCACGTGGTTGCCTGCAGGTCATGAAGCACAGGTTTGATGTCAATGTCTGTTTCAATGACTAGCTTCTTGATGGGCGCTTTCATCGACACTTTTTTCTTTTTTTTTTGCTCGCGCACGGCTGCAAGTGCCTCGACGACTGCGGCTCCGCCCGTATCGGCCTTGTCCTACTTCCTGGGAACCTGACGCCACCCGGCGCCATGCACGCTCGGGAAGCCTTCGTTCGCGTGCAAATACTTGTGATAAATTTCTTCGGCGATGAACGGCGTAAACGGCGCTGTCAAGCGCACGAGCGCGCTCAGGCAGCGGGCGATCACGATCTGCGCACTCTCCTTCTCTTCAGGCTTCTTTGGCTCATAGAGACGATGCTTGGAAAGCTCAAGATAATTGTCGCAGAAGTCCTGCCAGAAGAATCTCTCAATTATTGATTTTGCGCGAGCAAATTCATAGTCATCAAATGCGCTGGTTGCCTGTTCAATCGTGTCTGCGAGCCGGTGCTGAATCCATTGATCGATGGCCTCCGTCGGTTCTTTCTTCGTGAGCTTCTTGAAATCGCAATCTTTGAGGTGCATCGCTGCGAACTTTGCCGCATTCCAGAACTTTGTTATGAACTTGTCACCTGTCACGAGCTCCTTCTCCTGATACGCAATGTCCTCGCCAAGTTTACTGCTGCCAGCCCAGTACCGCAAAGCATCAGCACTGTATTTTGCAAGGATGGCTTGCGGTTCGACCACATTGCCCTTGCTCTTGCTCATCTTTTCGCCAAGCGGGTCAGTCACATACCCTGACAGGATGACATCCTTCCATGGGTTCTTCTTGTAATGCAGTCTGCTCTTGACCAAGGTGTTGAAGAGCCAGAAACTGATAATTTCATGAGCTTGAGGTCGCAGACTCATCGGGAACAATTTCGCACGATGCTTCTCAGGAACGAGCTGGATGGCGAGCTGCGGAGTCATGCTCGAGGTCGCCCAGGTATCAAGCACGTCCTTTTCCGGATGAAACTTGTCATGTTTGCAGTTCAGGCACGCCTTGACCGGCGTCTTGTCCTTCAATGGGTCAACCGGCAGCTTCTTTTCATCAGCAAACACCGGCTCGTCGCATTTCGCACAATACCAGACCGGAAAAGGAACACCAAAGAACCTCTGGCGGGAGATCAACCAGTCCCACTGCAGACCCTTGACCCAATTGTCATACCGGTGCTTCATGAAAGCAGGATGCCAGTTGAGCTCAGTACCCCACGTCAGCAAATCTTCCTTGAGATCAAGATACTTGATGAACCACTGCTTGCTATTGATAATCTCGATATCTGTTCCACAGCGCTCGTGTACCTTGACCGCGTGCGTGATCGGCTTCTGCCCCTTCAGCAATGCCGCAGCTTTGAGGTCCTCAAGAATCTGCTTGCGCGCCTTGCGCACGTGCAAGCCCTTGTACTTGCCTGCGATTTCAGTCATGTGGCCATTGCGGTCGATTGCCTGCTTCAACGGAAGCGTATGCGCAAGATACCACGCGATGTCTATCATGTCACCGAACGTGCAGCACATCACAATGCCTGTTCCCTTCGCAGGATCTGCGCGTTCATCAGCAAGAATAGGGACTTCAAAATTGAACAACGGCACTTTTGCCTTCTTGCCGAAAAGCTTCTTGTAGCGCGCATCAGTCGGGTGCGCGAAAACTGCCACGCATGCGGGCAAGAGTTCAGGTCTTGTCGTCGCGATAATGAGCTCCTTGTTGTCGACCTTGAAAACCACATCGTTGAACGTGCTGCTCTTTTCCTCATCCCTGCATTCAACTTGGGAAATCGCTGTGGCGCACAGCGGACACCACAGTGCCGGAGCTTCCTTGCGATATGCGCGGCCCTGCTTCCGCAATTCGAGGAATGACCATTGTGATATCCGTTGGCAATGCGCATTGATCGTGCTGTAAAAGAGGCTGAAATCACAACTCATGCCGATACGCTTCCAGTCAGCGACGAACAAAGGCCGGATTTCCTTGAGCGTTTCCTCACAGAGCTTGATGAATGCCTGGCGTTCCATCTGCGCGCCTTTGACATTCTTTAACTTCTCAACCAGACGCTCGGTCGGGAGACCATTGTCATCTGTGCCGAATGGATAGAAAATGTTGAAACCCCTGAGCTTCTTGTAGCGGGCAATAATGTCTTGTTGCGCATAACTGAACGCGTGACCGATATGCATCTTTCCTGAAACCGTTGGCGGCGGCGTATCAATGCTGTACACCTGCCCTTTTGCTTCTGGATCAAATGCGAAGATCTTTTCTTTTTCCCAGTACGCAAGCCATTTCGGTTCCTCGACTTTTGGATCATAACGTTCGCTCATATTTCCGACGAACCACGTACGTGTTTAAAAACATAGCGGAAGCTCAAACTTCCGCTTGCGCAGAAGAACACCTACGTTCTTTTGCACGTTATGCCCCGCGCTCACGCCTGAGAAAATCACCGATATCAAAATAATGCTTGATGTCCTTGCCGGTGAACTGACCATGGCCGAGGCATTCGTTGTACCTGTTGAGCACAAGGACAAGTTCGTTCTTCTTTGCATCGCATTTCGTGATGCTTTCCGCGAGCACCGGGCGCTTGCAGACAAACATCCAGGCGCCCTTGTCATTCACCCACGCCTTCTTCGCGTCTGTCCTCGCGAGCATCTGCAGCAAATCAATTCCTGGTTTGCTGGTTTTTTCATTCATTCGACCAATGAACAATCCAGCAGAGAGCGGAGGGAGCTTTATTTTTTGCAAGGTTTTCGCAAGCTCTGGCTGGACAAGAAAGAAATCATTGCCAATACGACGGACAAGTGCCTCGTCGTATACGTGTTCTTTAGTGAATTGGGAAACAAAATCTTTCATCGTTTTCTCACCTTTGCGATAAAAAAGCCTTCTGTCTGCGTTTTGTGCGGCCAGAAACGTTTGCAGTTCGTGATCGATTTGTGCAGCGGCTTGCCGAGAAAGCTCGTCAATCCATGATCGCCGATAGCGATATCAATGGGTTCGAGCTTCACTTTAAAGTTTTCCAATAACCAATGTATATTGAGTTCGTTTTCTTCAGGTTCCAAGGAACACGTACTGTAGACAAGCGTGCCGCCCGGCTTCAAGACCCCCAGCGCGGCCTTGAGCATGTTACGCTGGAACTGCTGACTCTTGAGGATATTCTGGATGGTGCGCTTGCTGAACCATTTCGGGTCGCCGGCATAATTGCCCGAACATGGGGCATCGAGGAGGATTTTGTCGAACTGCACACTGAGTTGTCTTGCCTTGATCGCATCCATATGATAGACTGCGGTATTGACGACGCCGCAACGCTCAAGATTGCTTCGCAACGACGTCAGCCGATAGTCTTTCTTCTCGAGCGCGATGATGACTCCCTTGTTCTGCATATGCTGCGCGAGCTGTGTCGTCTTGCCGCCCGGGGCAGCGCAACAGTCAAGCACCAACTCGCTTGGTTGCGGGTCAAGGGACTCGACTGGTACCTGTGCTGCAGCTTCCTGAAGGTAAAAATAGCCGAGCAAGGACTCGATGCTCGCACCGAGCGAGAATTTCGAGTGCGCGACGTAATACCCGTGCCTAAGCCAGCGGATTTTGGCGAGCTTCACTCCCAAAGCGCCGAGGCGCTTGATACATTCCTGTTCGTCAATCCTGAGCGTGTTCACGCGCAAGGTCTGTGGCAGCGTGATTTCCGGAGAGACGTCCTCGCCGAACTTCTTGTAGCGATCAAGAAAGTAGTTCACGCGCGCTTCCATCG
>CAYYLN010000022.1:2235-13745 GCA_964472615.1 uncultured Methanosarcinales archaeon | reverse complement strand
ACATCTTGAATCCGCATTGCGTATCCTTGAACGGTGTCCTCAGGAGGAGCCATTTCCACAGCGAGCATCCCTTGCTGAAGAAAACCTTGTGCCATTTCTTTTCAACTTTGGATTCGCGCAAACCGCGTGATCCAATGAGCATGTCGTAGTGGTCGATCTCATCAAGGAATTTGTTCGTTTCATACAGGGGCGTGCTCAGGTCGCAATCATAGAACATGATGAGGTCGTGCGTTGCTTCAAGGACGCCGCGCCGAATCGAGAATCCTTTTTGCAGGCGCGTCTCGTTAACGATCAACCGGAGCTCAGGGTTGTGGGGGAGGTGTTGTTTGATGATGGGAATGGTGCGGTCGCCGGCATCATCAGCCGCAAAGATGATCTCGAAGGTGTTGATCCGTGGATTGTTTCGGAAAAAGATGAGGGACTCGTTGATGCAGCGTTCAATGTGATGCGCTTCTTTGTACGTTGGAATCACGATGGAAAGATCGTGTTTGTTGCGTTCCACCATCACGACAAAAAGAACGGCCCCTCTTTTTAAACGTTTGTCCTCGGTTGTTTGGCAGGGAAGATTGTTGAGGAATAGATATCGTTCACGAGTTTCAGCGTGGCACGCGCATCATAGATCGAACCATTGGGTTCAGTCTTGTGTTGGATTGCGCGCAGGAAGTCCGCATATTCTTTTTCCCAGGAATCGTCAGGACCATCCCATTCGTAGATCTGTCGATCAGGAATACCCATCCCCGGTTTCATCTTGTAGAAGGTCAGTGTTTCCTTGCCATAACTTCTGCCGAGCCCGTCAATGTTGATCTGCCCTGTCCTGCAGAAGATTTCCATCGAAAAGATGTTTTTCCATTGGGTGTTGGAAACATGGAATTGTGCAATCTTTCCCTGGAGAGTTTTCATGAGCGCAAAGCAGTTGTCTTCAACCGGCGCATTCCAGAAGAATGCACCGCAGTATCCGCTGGCGTGCGCAAAGTCACCTAGGAAGTAACGTGCGAGATCGATCACGTGCACGCCTTGGTCGAGCAACTCGCCGCCGCCAGCGATTGCCTTGTTCGAGCGCCATTCCTGCTCATAGCCCAAGCGCCCGCCATGGCCATACCGTACGCGCAGGAACATGATGTCGCCGATGTTTTCCGTTGCGATGATCTCCTTTACCTTGGGAAATGCAGGATGGAAGCGGTGATTGAATCCTGCTTTGAGTGTGGGCTTCACCGTGAGCGATTCATACTGCCGAATGACGTCTTCCAATTCAGAAAGAGTGCGTGCAGCAGGCTTCTCGACGAGCACGTGTTTGGCGCGTGCCAGAGCGGCAGTGGTGACCGGAGCAAGAGCATCATTTGTCGTTGAGACGATGACTACATCGATGCTCGGATCATGGACAATCTCCTGCCAATCGGTCGTCGGCGTGCAACCGTGCTTTGCTGCAAGCGTTTTTGCACGATCATCATTGATGTCAGCAACTTTCACCAGTCGTGATTCTGGGAATTGCTTGAGCGCATCTGCACGCTTGGTGCCGATCAGCCCACACCCGATGATTCCGACGTTGTATGCATTCATATGCAGAACCGTTGCAGCGACCTGTGTGCTCATTAAAAGTCTTGCGGTGCAGTTACCGCATCTTTAAATAGGGCGGTCTGCTAGAGCTGAAAAATGCATCTGCAGGGAAAACACGTCTTGGTCACGGGTGGCGCAGGTTTCATCGGCAGCCACATGGTCGACCGGCTCGTTTCTTTGGAAAACAAGGTTACGGTATACGACAACCTCTTGACTGGACAACTTGGGTTCCTCAGCGATGCACAGGACAAGATCACGTTCATCCAGGCAGATGTACTTGACAAGAAGACATTGGAACAGGCATTGAGCGGCGTTGACTTTGTGTTCCACCTGGCAGCGCATGCTGACATCAAGGAAAACCTCAAGCATCCTGAGACAGTCGTCCAACAGAACATCACGGCTACGATCAATGTGCTCGAGGCGATGCGCGCAAAGGGAGTAAAACACGTCGTGCTTCCATCAACAGGAAGCGTGTATGGCGAGCCAAACATCCACCCAACCCCTGAAGACGCGCCTTTTCCCATCCAGACCTCGATTTATGCCGCATCCAAGCTTGCCGGAGAAGGAATGCTCCAAGCATACGTAGCCGGTTATGACTTCCATTCCTATATCTTCCGCTTTGTCTCGTTCATGGGCGAACGCTATACGCACGGCTGTATCATTGACTTCATGAGGAAGCTCAAGAAGGACCCGACCCGTCTCGAAATCTTGGGGGACGGCAAGCAAAAGAAGTCGTATTTGTACGTCAAGGATGGTGTTCAAGCCATGCTCACCGCGATCCAAGCATCAAAAGACTCGCTGAACATCTACAACTTGGGACATGATGAATGCATCGAGGTCACGCCCATCGCGCAAACCGTGTGCGAAGAGTTTGGTGTGCGCGATGTGCAGTTCGTATACACCGGTGGCGAGCGGGGCTGGATCGGCGATAGCCCGTACATTCATCTTGATATCCGCAAGATCAAGCAATTGGGATGGAAACCTACGCTCAGCATTGCAGACTGCGTGCGCAGGACGGTGCGCTGGCTCAAGGAACATCCTGAGATTCTTAATGAATGATGAAGCCGAAAATCGTGATCGCGGAAAGCATCAAACCCGACCACATCGCACACATGCTCCTGGAAGCAGCACAGTATGCGCTTCGCGGAGGCGCAGCGTGAGCAACGTCGCTGTGCTTGGCATGTCGCATCTCGGTTGTGTAACCGCAGCAGGATTCTCACGTCGTAGTCACCGCGTGACAGGTTGTGATCTCGACACGAAGATCATCGAGAACCTGCAGCGCAACCAGCCGCCAATCTACGAACCAGGACTTGAGGATGCGATCAAGGACGGGCAGGAGCAGGGCAGGCTCAGTTTCACGACCGATAGTGCTGCGGCACTCGCCGGAGCCCGTTTCGCATACGTCGCGCTTGATACTCCCGTGAATCAAAACGATGAAGTGGATATCAAATCGGTCGAAGCGCTTGTTGATGCCATGGCTGCAGATCTTCCTCGCGATACGATTGTCATAATCTCAAGCCAGATCCCGATCGGCACGTCGCGCAGGCTGCTGTCAAAGCTTCGTGCGTCAAACAAACCGAACGAGCTTTGTTACATTCCTGAGAATCTGCGTTTGGGAAATGCGTTGGAGTGCTTCCTCAAGCCTGAACGCACGGTCTTCGGGATTTCCTCTCCGAACATCAAACAATCCCTTGAAGAACTCTTCGCAGGCGTCGCAGGCGAGAAGCTCTTCATGAGTCTGGAAAGCGCGGAAATGGTAAAACACGCGCTGAACACCTATCTTGCAACCATGATTTCCTTCTCGAGCGAGATCAGCGACTTGTGCGAGCAGACCTGCGCGAATGCATTGCACGTGATGGATGCATTGCGTGCGGAAAAGCGCGTCAGCAGATATGCGCCCATCACACCAGGCCTTGGTTTTGGTGGAGGAACGCTTGCGCGTGATGTGCAAACCCTGCTCGCGCTCGGAAAACAATCAGCAGTGCCGACACGCATGATGGATGCAGTGATGCAGCTGAACACAGACCGCATGCAGTATGTTCCGAACAAGCTTCATTCCCTTCTTGGTGATCTGAATGGCAAGCATGTGACGTTCTTCGGGCTCACATACAAGCCGGAGACAAGTACGCTCCAGCGTTCGCTTGCTCTCCAAGTGATCGATCGTTTGCCGACCCGGGTGTACATCCAGGCGTATGATCCTATGATCCGTGATCCAATCGCAAGCCATCCCCAAGTTGTTGTTTGTCAGAGTCCTGAGGCAGCGGTCCGAGAGACTGATGCGCTCATCATCATGACACCCTGGGATGAGTTCAGGCGCGTTGATTATGCAGGTCTTGCCCGAATTATGCGCAAGCCCATCGCGATCGATACTACCAACCGTTATGCATCACTGATCATCCCAGCCATGCGGTATTATGGGATCGGGGTGACGCATGAAAAATAAGACTCTGCTCATCACCGGCGGAAGCCAGGGCATTGGGAAGGCAATCGCTCAGGCATTTGCTCAAGCAGGCGCATCGGTCGTTATTGCTGCGCGTACGCCCAGCGATGTCACGAAGGCAGTGCAGGACATCCGCACCGCAGGAGGCGATTGTGAGGGGTGTGCGCTTGATGTCAGGGATACCGATGCAGTCCAACGCATGGTCGCCGCTGTTGCCGCGAAGCAACCGAGTCTTGATGTGCTGATCGCGTGCGCTGGCGTGTACGGCCCGATCGGTCCCTTTGACAACAGTGATCACGACGCGTGGAAGCAGGCTATTGATATCAACATCATGGGAACAGTGAACGCAGCGTATGCCGCGGTTCCGGTCATGAAGCGGCAAGGGCATGGCACGATCATCACGTTTGCTGGCGCAGGTGTTGGTGGTGCGAACATCAAGCCCAACATGTCAGCATACGTGACTTCGAAATTCGGCATCTGCGGTTTTACTGAAGCGCTCGCGAATGAACTGACGCCCCATAATATCCAGGTCAATGCCATCGCACCCGGTTGGATCAATACCAAACTCCATGATGCAGTGCTCGCGGCAGGGGAAGCGGCAGGCAAGGATTTCTATGAAGCGAGCAAAAAGCAACGAGCAACCGGCGGCGATTCTGTGGAAAAAGTGGTTGACCTCGTGCTCTTCCTCAGCAGCGAAGCAGGAAAGCACATCACGGGTAAGCTTCTCAGCGCAAAATGGGACAGTCAAGAAAAACTTACCCAAGAAAGTCCGCCATCATTTTATACATTGCGAAGAATCGATGACACGCGCTTCTACGAAAAACCATAGCAAATTTACCCTTTATAAACTTTTCTCCAAAAAGCTTTTATATTTGTTTATTTTTCTATGAAACAATGATTGTTTCACGAACACCCATGAGGATTTCTCTGGGCGGTGGGGGAACTGACTTGCCTTTCTATTGCGAGAAGTTCGGCTCGTCCATCGTGTGCGGCGCCATCAACAAGTACATCTACATCACCGTGAGCCCGCGCATGGATCACAAGATCAGGCTCAACTACTCCAAGACTGAATTCGTGGACAAGGTCGATGATATCGAACACCCCTTGATCCGCGAGGCCCTCAAGTTCGTCGGCATCAAGAATTCCATCGAGATCCATTCTGTTGCAGACGTCAGTTCAGGCAATGGCCTCGGTTCATCACAATCCTTCTTGGTCGGATTGCTCAACGCGCTGTATTATTATAAGGGCGAGATCGTCTCCAAGTACAAGCTTGCCGAAGACGCATCCACGATTACGATGGGCATTCTCAAGGAGCCGTGTGGCAAGCAGGATCAATATGCTGCTGCGTTTGGCAACATCACGCATCTCAAGATCGCGAAGAACCAGCGCGTCACTGTCTCACCGATCAACATGACGCATGAAGACATCAAGAAACTCGAGCAGAACCTTGTGATGTTCTATACCGGCATCCACCGGTCGGCAAACGAGATCCTGGGCGAACAGCAGCAGATCGCCGACAAGCAGGCAAAATCCCCTGAGGCCACGCAGAGCATCATCAAACACTATCATGAGATCCAGAAGATCGGCAACGAAAGCCTGAAATGCTTGGAAAAAGGCGATCTCAAAAGGTTCGGTGAATGGATGAACATCCATTGGGAATGCAAGAAGGCAATCTCCAAGAAGATGTCCACGTCGGACATTGATCGCTGGTACCAGCTCGCCATGGAGAATGGCGCGCTCGGGGGAAAGATTATCGGTGCTGGCGGCGGCGGATTCCTTCTGCTCTACATTGCAGACAATCATCAGCGTGTCACACAGTTGCTGGAGCGCGAAGGATTGGCCCGCACACCATTCCGGTTTGATTTCGAAGGAAGCCGTATTGTCTATGATGGACGGGCATCCGAAGGGAGGGCGAATGGAACACCAAGCATTTCCTGACCACAAGAGCTATATCGATCACTACATGGCTGAAGTTAATGACATTGTGGCAAAGATCGACCGTGCACAGATCGATAAGGCGATTGAGATCCTCTTTGAAGCTTGGAAGACTGACAATCACGTGTTTGTGATGGGCTGCGGCGGCAGCGCAGCAACCGCAAGCCATTTCGCTGCTGATCTTTCCAAGACAACGATGTGCAAAGGCAAGAAACGCTTCAAAGCGCTGTCCTTGGTGGAGAACCCTGCGCTCACGACTGCATGGATCAATGACGAGGGCTGGGAAAATGTGTTTCTCGGCCAGATCGAGAACTTCATGCAGCCCGGCGATGTCGTGCTTGGCATCAGCGTGCACGGGGGCAAAGGGAAAGGGAATGCAGGCTCGTGGAGCCAGAACCTGACCAAGGCGATGCAGTATGTGAAGGACAACAAGGGAAAGGCGATCGGCATCGCAGGCTTTGATGGCGGCGCGTTCAAGGATCTGTGCGACGCGACAATCATCGTTCCCAAGAACTCAACGCCGCTTGTGGAAGGATTCCATTGCGATATCCAGCACTTGATGATTTTCCGATTGAAAGAGCTCATTGAGCAGTATGAACATCAAAATGCATGAGGTGACCTATGGTAGTCGACATTTTTTTGGACACGCCAGATCTGAAGGCATATGAACGGCACAAGCACGTGATCACAGGAGGGACCACGAATCCTTCCTTGATGTCAAAGATGGGCATCCCGCCAGAACAGTACGAGGCTCATTGCAAGAAGATCTTGGAGATTCTCGGACCATCTGGCGTTCTCAGCGTCGAGGTCACTGAGGTATTGCCCAACCTCATGTATGAGCAAGTTCAACAATTCAAGAAATGGGGAGAACAACGCATCGTTGTCAAGATCCCATCACCGTTCTACCTGGATGAAACGCTCGTGAAACGTGTGCACGGCGGCGCAACAGACATCAGCACAGGCGACAAACAATTCGCATCGCTCATCAGCCACTCTGAAATCAAAACACAGGCAAACCACAGGATTATATACGTCGACACGCTTCCAGTCATCGCAGAAATCACCAAGCAAGGCATACCCTTGAATGTCACCTGTGGATTTGCGTATGAGCAAGCGCATGACATCGCTGCGACCATCCGCAGGGCAATCACAGGCATGAAATGTGCAGCGGAAAACTATTTCAGCATTTTCTGGGGCAGGATCCTGGACGGTTATGTCGAAGACAAAAATCTGGATATCAGCAAGACCTACAATAAAGATGATCTTGAGAAGATGATCGCGTTGTCAACACAGGAAGTCGTTGATACTGCGAAACAGCTCGAAGGATCAAACATTCGCGTCATCCTGGGAAGCTCACGGCTTCCCAAGGCATGGGAAGAAGCAGCCAAAAAGGATGAAGCCCAATTGCAGCACCTCCGCAGGGAAGCATACCGCGCAGTGCTCAAGGTAGCGCAGCCGGTCAATGCCATCCCGACAGTCCCTCCAGCGCTCATCGAAGCAGGAAGGTATCATGCGTCCACCGCGAACGCGGTCAAGGGATTTGTCGAGGACTATCTCAAGCTGCTCGAGTCAAAGTAACACAACGTTTATAAAAGCGTGAGAAGTCTTTGCAGCAGTGACAACAATCACGTTTTCCAAGCGAACCGTGGATGTTCTGGTGATACTTCTTCTCTTTGTCCTGACGATGAGTGTCCGTCTGTATGATCTGAATGGTGCAGGGGGGACGTTTGATGAGACTGATTATCTGCGCAATGCGGTGAATATGATCGTTGCATTTGAGCGCGGAGATTTCAGCAAAGAGCGGTGGGCGCTGAATGCCGAGCACCCGCCCATCGGCAAATATGTCCATGCGTTGTTTTTTTATCCTTTTGTCAGAACCATGAGTGACGAGGAGAAGGACGCGGTCATCAACGGAGCGTATATCTTCTCTGATCCTGTAGGTGTCTCAGGCGAGATCTACCGCTGGGGACGATACGCAAGCGTTCTGTACGGAGGACTGACCGTGGTATTAGTGTACCTGTTCTGCTTAGTATTCCTGAATCGACGTACAGGAATGATCGCGGGTTCCATGCTCGCAGTGCTTCCGAATTTCATTCCGTATCACAAGATTGCAAGTCTTGATGCACCCACATCGTTCTTCTTCACCATGGGAGCGGTTGTTTTCGCGTTGGCGATTCATTTCGATACATGGAAGTGGTGGATTGCGCTCGGCATTGTTTCCGGATTGGCGATCGCGACAAAGTTCAATCTCGCATTGCTGTTTGTGCTGTATTGTCTTGTGTTTCTTGCATGGAAATATCGTGAGGCATTTCTGGTGCGGATGAAAGACGCTGATATTGGGAAGAGACTCCGTCACGTCTTCAAGACGCTGTGGTATTGGAAGTTGTTTTTTGTCCCGGTGATCGCATTGGTTGTCCTGTATGTGGTGTGGCCGTGGCTCTGGCCTGCGCCTATTGAACGATTACTGATTGGAATGGGTAACTCGGTGACTGGGGATGCGAACATGGAGACTTGGTTTGGACAGATGGCACCGGTGAATTTCTTCTACACGTATTACTTCATCTATTTCCTTTTTACGACTCCGGTATTGATGCTGGTGCTCTGGGCAGTGGGGATGTATGCGCAATGGAAGCAGAAGACGTTTTGGAACCTGTTTGCGGTTCTCTGGTTTGTGACGCCATTTGTGTGGATGTTTTCTCCGCAGAAGGCAGATGGGATGCGTTATCTGACGATGATCTATCCTCCGCTTGCGATTCTTGCTGCGCAGGGATTGCAGCACGCGTGCCGTACGCAGAAGCGGTTGCTGTACGGAACCCTCATCATGTTCGTGTATTTGGGAGCGTTGTCGGCGTGGATCCACCCGTACTATCTCGATTATTACAATAGCCTGATCGGCGGTCCGAAGAACGTACAGGAGAAGAACCTCCTTGAGTTTGATTGGTTTGCCGAAGGAAAAAAAGAGGCTGTGGAATGGCTCAATGCACATGCAGAACCAGGATCGGTTATCGGAGCAAAGTGGGATCCGCAGGATGAATTCGGCGGCTGGAGGTCTGATCTTCGTGCATATAACCTGATAGGGATGAAGTATGCAGGCGAACCGGATTATATCATGATGAACCACCGGTATACGCAATATAACGAAAAGAATGACGTGGTCAAGATGAATGTGTCAAACTACGACCTAGTGCATACGATACAAGCAGGAAATGGTGCAGTGGGATGGATTTACAAGAAAGTGGCTAGGCAGAACGATTAGAGCATCTCGGCTGCTTCTTTGAGGTTCGCAGAAACTGCATCAGGAATGGCTTGTTTTTGCGTGAGTTCAGGGAGATCCTCGTTGCTGCCGATGTAGATGGTCTTTTTGCACCCAGCAGATTTTCCCGCAGCAATGTCTTTCCAACTATCGCCGATCATGATCGCGTCCTCCAAGCGAAAATGATGGCGTTGAGCTGCTTGGAGGAGCAAGCCGGACTTTGGTTTTCGGCAATCACAGGCGCTCGCAATGTCATGCGTGCAATAAAAAACATGATGGGGAGGAATTCCCAGTGTGGCGTGCATGATTTCATTCATAACGTGCAGCGTGTCAATCGTGTGATATCCTCGTGCAATATCTGGTTGGTTTGATGCCACGTAGATACGATACTCTTTGTTGCGAAGGGTGGCAATTGCAGAAGGCACGTCATCAAGAATGTGGAAATCGTGAGGTGTCAAGGGAGCGCCGAATCCTGTCGGTCTATAGATCGGATGAGCGACGGGTTTGTTGATGACTCCATCACGGTCCAAGAGCACAATGCGATCCATCGTAAACAACACCTATGCGTTCTTTATAAAACTTGGTTCAGGGTTAGTGCGGTAAAAGTGGAGATAGAGAAGGCTGCACAAGGCAAAGAATGCCATGACCGCGACGCGGGCAAGGATCACCCCGTCCAGGGAGGGGATGAACCAGAGGACACCAGTGAGTGCTGCTGCGTTCACGACGTAAAAACCATTGGTGAAGGCGAAGCATTCTTTTACTTTTTTTTGGGCGAGAAGCCAGTTATAGAATATTTTCCAAAGGAATGTTGCAGGGAGGATCCATACATACCATTGGCCCAGATGAATGCTTGATGCATAGTCAGGACCATACAAGAGTTGAATGGCCAAGGGCAACGCGATGATGGTAATGAAGATGACCGCGCCGAAAAAGGCAAGGATCCACCACTGGAAAAGCTTGGGAATGATCCTTTGTTGCTTGAGCGCGACCAGTTTCTTGAAAGCAACCATGTGCATAAGGCTCATGAAATTCTCAATCGTGTCAGGAATGATGATCGCGATAAGATACACTGCAAGCGCTTCGACACCGAGAAATGCAGGAATCAGGAGACGATCTGCATTGAGGAGGGCTTTGGGAAGAATGTTCATCAGGGTGACGTCCCAGCTATACCTGGTTGCTTGGGGATCGGTCTTGGGCTTGAGTGGGAAGGACATTTGGAATTGGGCGAAAAAAATGATGTTCGCGATGGTCGAAACGAAAAAATATGTCAGAATGACGATAACCACGTTGGTGGTGATGAATAAGACCGCGCACACGGCAGCGGTGGTGAGCAGTCGTTCGACGATCAGATAGAAGTTTGCATGGGCAAAATCGCCTTTTCCTGCGAAGAAGCTGTTCACGAGCGTATTCCAAAAGAGAAAGGGAAAATTGAGGGCTGCAATGGTGAAGATCCATGCCAAAGTGGTGTCTTCACGGACGCGAAGAAAATATCCTGCAGTCACGAGCAATCCTGCGACTCCCAAGAGGCTCCACAGGAATTTCTGTTTGAAGATGGGATACAATGTTTTTTCGTATCCCCTGCTCACTGCCTGCATGAGTGCGGTATTGGCGCCAGGAAGCATCGTGATCATGAACGTCGCGACCAATCCCAGGACGAACTGGTATTTGCCATACAGCACCTTATCCCCGAGCCGGGTGAATGCGATGGTGAGCGCAAGCCCTGCAAGGACGAACGCGACTTGGGCAATCATCATCCAGAATCCGCCTTTGAAGAAATAGACGTTGTCTATCCCCGTAATCTTTTCTGTCATACGGAGAAACTGGAAAAGAGTGGCCTTCGTGCGCTTGATTCGTTCAAGAAGATGGCGATGCATGCGAGAGCTCTCTGCAGTGTTCCTTTAAATGCTTTTTGAATATCAAGATTACTTCTTCTGATGCTTCAGTTCATAATATTTCAGGTATTTGATGAATTGGTAAAAGCCGCTGCAACACGCGTAGAAGAATGCAACCAATCCCCTTCTCCAAAGCCCTTTTCCAATGTACCACAGGAAGAACTCGATCGGAGGACGGATGAGTGCGTTGGCAAGGATGGATGCATCGCTTTTGTGGGGCTGTTGTTCGTAGAGACCCTGTGCTTCGATCGTGGTGTACTTTTGAAAGCGTTCAACATAGTCGGCAACGTCCTTGTAGCTGTAGTGATCCATGGTTCCTTTGAGCGTGGTTGTTGGACCATCGATCATAAGCTGTTCGTGGATTTTGTATTTGTACGTGCTTTTTGATCTGCGAAAAAGACGGAGCTGTAAGGACGTCGTGATGTAGGTGTTGAGA
>CAYYLN010000022.1:322-2225 GCA_964472615.1 uncultured Methanosarcinales archaeon | reverse complement strand
AACACGTGATCTCTTCGCTTGATATAAAAACCAGCATGTGCTGTTCCTTGGTTCAAGAGCTGTTGAATTTCTTTTTTGAGTTCTGGAGAGATGATCTCATCCGCATCCAATTTGAAGACCCAATCATGTTTTGCTTTTGCGAGTGCACGAGTATTGAGTTGTGCTCCCGTGATCTTGCTTTCAGGGTCTGACAACGAATAAATCCGCGATGTATAACGCTTGCAAAGAGGAATCGTAGTATCCGTAGAAGCGCCGTCGAAAATGACGATATCATCGCTGAGGCCCTGCACTGCCTTCAGACAGCGCTCAATGATGTGGTCCACATTCTTTGTCAGGATCACAATGGAGAGTTTTTCCATGGTTCAGATGATCTTGGTTTCTTTAAAACGTTTATGATTGACAGATCCATATCTGGAAGAAAAGGAAAAGTGGACAGCTTACCCGATTTCCCGCGTAATGCAGTACCGTCGGGTACGGAGGCCGGTTTAACTGCCAGGTTCGAATGAGACTGGGTGGGACCCGGCCCCTATGACCGTCCGAGAAGCATTTCCCTAAATGATCTTTATAAAGTTTGCGGCTTATGGGTACACATATAATCCGACAAACACCGTGATGCCCCATAATGCCATTCCGATGAGCATGCGCCAGTCCTTGAAAACTTTCTCAGGATGGCGCGCGATGGGCGAGCCAATATAGATGAGTGAGAAGTAGCGGAAGATCACGAACAGGGCAAAGGGCAAGGAAAACGCAAGACCTTGATGATTGCTCAATAACGCGTATGCGCTGTACATCGCCACCAGGAGCGTGGTTGCGATGATCATCAGCGCATTTGCGACATCCTTGGTGTAAAACCGCAATGTTTCCTTATGTTCTATTGCTTTTGCTTTGAGAAAAAGAAGATCAGCATAGCGCTTGCCAGCAAGCAGGAAGAGCGCAAAGAAGAACGTGCAGAGCACGAGCCAAGGCGAGATGACCACATTCAGGAGGAATGCTCCTGCGCCCGCACGCACCACAAAATTGATCGCGACCGTGATGATGTCTGCAAATGCGATGCGCTTGAGGAAGAACGAATACGCCTGTGTCAATGCGACTAGGAAGAGTACGGAGTACAGGAATTCCTTGTCCAGGATGAATGCGAGCCGCAATCCGAGGACGAGAAGTATGAGGGCAAAGCCGAGCGCGGCAGGTATCGGCATCTTGCCTGAAGCAATGGGTCGGTGCCGTTTCTCCGGATGCGCCTTGTCTTTTGTCCGGTCAATGATATCATTGATGATGTAATTGAATGAGGAAGACAGGCAGAGGCTCACAAAACCAAGTGTTGTGAACCACAGCAAGGGCCATTCAAATGCCTTGCCCACGAAGATCAGCGGCAGGAAAACAAGGAGATTCTTGTACCATTGCTGTGGCCGAATCACTTTGAGATAATCGACGATAGTCATGGAGGGGCGACACGCGAGTGATTTATTAAGGTTGCGGCTATCGATTACCGCTGGTTCTTGTGGCTCTGTTTTACGCACGTTGCGTGGATGAGAATGGAGTATCCGAGCGATCGGAAGTTGATTTGATACTCTGCATGCTTGAGCCATGCGAGCGGTTTCCATACTGTTGATGAGCTGCATTGCACATCAGTGAGCATGTCTTCGAGCACCCAGATGATGGGGCATAAGACAAGGCCTCCGCAATGCGTTCGGAGGATGCGGAACCGCTTGTTGAAGAGCTGGAGAAGTTCGTTGAGCGAATAATGCCGGTGCCAGGGTTGGATGGTATAGACATCGGGATTGTATGCTTTTCCTTTCCACCAGCGGTAGAGATAGGGGAAGTGGAATTTGAGGTTAAAGCTGTCGATGAAGCCAAAAAGGCCTTTGTGGGGCACCGAGAGAAGGAGTGTTCCTCCTGGTTGCAA
>CAYYLN010000022.1:0-312 GCA_964472615.1 uncultured Methanosarcinales archaeon | reverse complement strand
TAATTGTCAGGAAAGGGCAGCCGTTTTCCTTGGGTGAGGACAAATTTCACGCGAGGATACTTTTTCTTGGCTTCACGGATTGCATCAGCATTCGTATCGACACCCACAACCTCGCTGGCTTTTGAGAGATACCGTACGGTGATCGATCCTCGATCACAACCAAGATCAAGCAAACGTCGCGAGTGAGGTGTACACTCGATGATCTTACGGATGCGGTCATAGACCGGTGTTTGCATGTGTCGTTGTTTCATAGCTTGTTGATAGATCTGCTTGGTTCGCAGACAAAAATATGCCCGATGATTCTTCCATGGT
>CAYYLN010000021.1:6624-13820 GCA_964472615.1 uncultured Methanosarcinales archaeon | reverse complement strand
TATCGTGACTGCAAGATGAAGTATGAAGGCGATGAGCAAGGGGCCATGATGTGCATGCGCGAGCATTGCGAAAAGCCCGTGCCCGAGTGCCCGCCTTCTGCAGAATCAGGCTGTGAGATCCGATGCTCGCATTCGTATTACGAATGCGCCAGGAAGGCGGGTGAGCTCAAGGATGATGAGCGGAAAGACGTCCTGTTCCACTGCCGCGACAGTATCGGCGACTGCCTTGACCACTGCAGGCCAAAGGTGATTCCTGTGCCAACCCCTGAACCAGCGGTTGCTGTTGGCCGGGCTGACGTGATGGAAAAGGAAGAAGCTGAAGAGCAAGAAGCCGATGAAGAAGAGCCCGAGAAAGAAGCTGAAAAGGAAGAGCGCGAAGAAAAGGCAGCGCCTCGTGCTGAAGGCTTCTGGGCTCGCCTGAGAAAGATGTTCCTCGGCTAATTTTTTATAATAATTTTTTCAATTCTTCAATCAGGCTTGTCTCGACAGGATCAACGCCGGATTTCTTCGCGAGATAATAGGATGTGAGGTCTCCCATGTACAGTGCCGTGAAGATTTTCACGAGCGGTTGGTTTCCTTTGAGCATCAATTCAGTGATTGAGATCTTGCGCTCTTTGAGGATTTGTTTCAAGAAGTCCATGCGCTTCTTGTTGTGCGGGTGGTCGCGCTCGTCCCGGAGCAGGATGACGTGGAAGGTGTCCTTGGCCTGCTCATATGCCATCAATTCGTTGTGGTCCATTTCGGAAAACACGTTGTAAAACGCATGGATTTTGCTGTTCTCGTTGAATTCCTGCTTCCATCGCAACGCAATGCCCTCAAGGGGCTCAGCAGAATAAATGATTGGTGTCTTGCCGTGCAATTCCTCTGCGAGGTCTTTTGCCTTTTTCTCGAATGCAGGATTTGCCAAGGCCTCGATGGTCGCCTTGATCTCGGCGATGTTGAGCTTTGCGATTCCTGCATTGTGCAGGATGACGAGCATCGGGAACAGGAAATACGCGATCGCGCTGCGGGGCGGGAGTCCTGCTGGCACCACGACGAGCGGGATGCGTGCATCACGCGCCAGCTCACGCAGCCTGCCGCCAGAAGTCAGTGCGACAATGGTCGCGCGCTTCTTCTGCGCGTCCTTGAACGAAGAAAGCGTTTCCTCAGTGTTGCCGGAATAAGAAATGGCAAAGACGAGGGTATTCTTGTTCACGAATCCCGGCAACGTGTAGTCCTTGTGCACCACGATGGGGATCTTGCAGTCATGGAGAACACTTTGCAAGAGGTTGCCGGGGATGCCTGAGCCGCCCATGCCGGTCACGACGATATGCGAGAATTCGCCCGTGACCTTGATCTCCTTGCCGAGTTGCACGCCTTCCCTGATCTGTTGCGGCAGTGAGTGAATGATGTCAAGCAAATTCATGGTTCACATCCCTGTCTTTTGACTATATTAATGTTTCCCAGGGTAGATTTTAATACTCATCCTGCGCTCTGCTTGGTGATGGACAACAAGCTGGCAGAGTATGTACGGACAGCCATGCGTCAGGGCTTCTCGCACAGACAGGTTGTTGCTGAGCGCCTGCGCAGCGAGGGCTGGCCTGCGGGAGATATCCAAGCGGCGCTCGCAGGATCCTCCCTGCGCCATCGCCGCAGCACATTGCTCTGGGTCGCGCTTGCGGGATTTGTCGCATTCCTGATTCTCGGCATCCTCGCGTATCTTTTCATCATCGCTCCTGCCTTTGTGGAAAAGCCAGAACTGCAAAGGCCTGCAGTGCTTGCCGGGACGCAGCGTATTGATGAATCGCACATCGCGTATGTACTGACTGAGCTCGGCGCGTACAAGCTGCACGCGAATCCGTTCACCAGCGATCTGCCTGAAATGGAAATATACCTGACTGATGTACGGCAAGTGTACGCGGCAATCGTGGAGAACAATGTTGTTCGGGTCAGGAAGGGTACGGCACAGAGTCCTGACGTGCGCGTGGAGCTCACGCAGGACGCCATTGTTTTGTTGGCGACTGCTGCGGACAAGGGTGAATTCGACCAGCGCACCACGCAATTGCTTGAAGAGATTGACCAACGCGGCTATACTGCAGAGCTTCAAGCAGACGAGAAAGATCTTGTGCTCAAGGGATACCTGGTGTTGTATGGGGAGCATCAGGAAAAGGTTGAGACCGCAGGCATTACTGGTGGTGCGATTGCAGAATTGCCATTGCTCAGTTCAGGGCTGAGCGGCATCTTCGTGATCATCATCATGCTGTGGTACGCCGTGCTCGTGCACATGGCGCTTAACAGCTAGATTTATTAAGTTATTTTATGCTTTGGAAAAAGAGGTTGAAGATGGCTGGCAGGCGCGCAAAACCGCGGACACGACGCAAGGCAACACGGGAAAGTTCAGAATATGTCGACTGGGTGCAGCACGTCCGCAATGCCTCGAAAAAATCAACCGTTGTCGTGCATCACAAGCGTGATGCTGACGTGCTCAAGGCGATGGGTGTGCAGCATGTCTATTTCGTGCAAGAGCCATACTTCCGATTCCTTGATGCCTTGGCCAATCTACGGCGCGAATGCATCCTGCTCTTTGATGCGACCCATGCGGGAAATGTGATCTGCGAGCGCGTCAAGAGCGATTTACAAAATCATGGCGTCAAGATCAACACGCGTTTCCGCAAGATTCTGTTCACGAGCGCGAACCGCGAGCTTGGCGGCTTCCTGAAGTTCCTGCACGAACAGGTCACCACGACGCCGCGCAAGCACGAGGCATTGCCGCGCAGGTTGTAAGATGCTCGACAGCGTGATGCTCTGGCTCTCGAATTGGGGTCTGGTAATTCCTATCCTGTGCGTGCTGCTCACCAGGGACCGCAAGACAATCCTTGCAGCGCTCATCTCGTTCGTCCTCGCGTACGGCATTTCTGACGCGCTCAAGATTGCGGTTTCTCGCCCTCGCCCTTTTGTTGTTGGCGACGCGCAAATGATCGGGCCTGCACCTTGTGATGCATGGAGTTTTCCGAGCAAGCACGCCTCGGCTTCATTTTCCATTGCCACAAGCGCGTTTCTCAACAAGCGAGTATTGGGCTGGATTGCGTTGGTTTCTGCAGGACTGATCTCGTATTCCCGCGTCTATCTCGGCGTGCATTACTGGAGTGACGTCATTGCCGGCGCCATCATCGGCAGTGCGATCTCCTCTGGCGTCCAATACGGGATGATGCGCTTCGAGCGCAAGCGCAAAAAATCATAGAAATCGTTTGTCTCTGCGCCGGAGGCGCCGAATGAGAATATTTAAAAAGAGAACACGTTAAAAACTTCTATCGTCATTTTGCGGCGGTAGCAAAGTGGCCAAATGCGCCGGCTTCAGGCAGGTGAATGCGTCTGGAAACAGCCGGTGGGTTAGTCCCTTCGCAGGTTCGAATCCTGCCCGCCGCATTCTCCGATGAACGAGAGCTTCGTTCCATGCGCGGGAGGAAACTGCGTCACAACCATCAGAAAATGTGAAGGTTTTTAACCTGTAACTCATAAAATAAAGATCATGGGGGACATCCGAGAAGGCACGACAGTGCTCGATCTGGGTCAACTGACAGATTTCTTGCATCGTGCAAAAAGGAGTGCGTGGGCTGGCGATGGAACGCACACTGTTTTGCCAAATGGCGCGGAGCAATACATCTCTGGAGAGGGCGCGATCATTGAAGGCAATTCCCTGTTTCCTGCACTCAAGTATGAAGATGAATACCGTGGCTATTCCAACCTCGCAGCCAATCATGCAGGTGCGGGCAGGGAGCTCGTGTCGCTCAAGGGCATCATCCCTGCGTGGCAGATGAACTATTTTGGATTTATAACTCAATACGGCAAGATGTGCGAAATTGACGAACTGAAGAACTCATTTGCCGAACAGGTATTTCAATTTCTCAAAAAAGCTCTTCGCAACGCACCGAAAGAACTGCCTTTGCGCGGACCGCCACGATTCAAATCAGAAGGTTGGACATATACGTGCACCGTTGAGGGGGACATTACTGCTTTTACAGGTCGTGAAGAGATTTTTACTTGGCAAGAAATCGCGCCCAAGAAAATACCGCTCTTGTCGTTGGGAACAGTCTTTGTGCAGTATTTCCACGGCGGGTTGATTCTTCCGAAGAGTGCCACGTAAAACCGTTCGAATTGTCTCTGAGCGTGTTGCATCATTACTGCTTCTTCTCAGACGATCTTATCACTTCTTCAGCCCAGTAACTTCATAGACAACGAGCGGTTTTTCCTTGCCCTTGACCTTGAGGGGCGGCAGTTTCTTGGCGATGATCTTGTCCTTGCATTGCTGATAGGTCGCTTCAGCGATGATGATCTGTTCTGGCTCGGCAACGCCGCAGAGTCGTGATGATGTATTCACGGTGTCGCCGAGCGCAGTGAATTCCTGCCGTTGCGGCGAACCCATG
Source organism: uncultured Methanosarcinales archaeon (assembly GCA_964472615.1). Lineage (GTDB taxonomy): Archaea > Nanobdellota > Nanobdellia > Woesearchaeales > ARS49 > JAWAAW01. The sequence continues at coordinate 9,417 of CAYYLN010000021.1, read as the reverse complement.
TTGCCGATGACTGCCTTGCCGGTGTTGACGCCGATGCCGATCTGTACTTTGGGCAGGCCTTCTTTCTGTAATTTCTTGCACGCGGCCATCATCTCGACCGCGGTCTTGACTGCTTTGTACGCGTGCTCGGGCTCGTCATGCGGGGAATTGAACACTGCCATGATTGAATCCCCAATGAACTTGTCCAGCGTGCCGTTGTTCTTGAACACTGTGTCGGTCATCTCGCCGAAATAATGATTGAGGAACGCAATCACCTGGTGCGGCGTCAGTTTCTCAGAGATTGCAGTGAACCCGCGGATGTCCACAAAGAGCACGCTGATCTCGCGTTCCTGCCCGCCGAGCTCAAGAGCTTCCTTGCTTGCGAGCAGGTGTTGCACGACATCTTTCGAAACATACTTGCCGAACACGGAAAGGATGTGCTTCTTGTGCTCTGCTTCAGAGCGTGCGATGTACGAGATGCACGCGATGCCGGTCACGATGACAGCAAGTGGTTGGTGGATCAGGTTGGTGACGATGCCGCGATAGTACAGCGCGAGTCCAGCGATGAAGATTCCAAGGACAAGCGTTGTTGCGGTGCCTCCTGCGATGAGTCCGCGGAAGCGCCAGAAGAACAATGCAGTGATCAATGATAGGAGCAGCATGACAACGACCGTGCTCGTGAAGGTCTGGGCGTTCAGGAATTGCCTGGTCAGGATTGTTTGGAGCGCATGCGCGTGCACTTCGACGCCAGGCATCCTTCTGCCGCAGTATGTCGGAACGGTGTAATCATCATGCAAGTCAGGCGGCGAAGCGCCAATCAGGACGATCTTGTCTTTGAATTCCTCAGGAGCAATACGGTCATTGATGACATCGGTGAAGGAATGGGTTGTGAAACTGAACGGTCTGCCGACGAAGTTCACCAGCATCTTCTGTTCGTTAAAGTCTGATTGCTTTCCTGCAAACTTCTCCGCGAGCACGAACGCAAGGCTGTACTGGTCGCCCACGCGCATCGGGATCGAGCGGGAAACACCGTCAGGATCAGTGAAGATGTTCACCAAGCCAGTCGTGATGTTCTCCAAGGCAGGCACAGGTTTGAGCCATTCCTTGCCGATGAGCTCTCCATCCTGTTGCGCGAACGTGATTGCTTCCTGCGGGATCACGACATTGCCTGCTTTGCGCAATGCCTTGCCAAGCGCATCATCCTCAACCGCGGTGCTGGGCTCGAAAAAGGAGATATCAAACCCGATGAGCTTGCTTTGTTCGATTTTTTTGAGCAATGCAACGTATGTTTGCCTGTTCCAGGGCCACCTGCCGATCTCCTGCAGACTCTTGTCGTCAACGGTGACAATCACGATGTTCTTGAGCGGTTGTCCGCCGCCGTAGAGCGCGTCAGTGAACCGGTGCTGCCACAGGGAGAGCACGCCTGCATTGAGCATCAGTGCGAGAAGAATGCTCACGCAGAGCGCGATGCCCAGAAAGGGGAGAATGGGGCGCTTCATTGTTGTTCGCGCGCCTGTGTGGTCATTGTGCGCTCAGGAGCATCAGTTTGTTCAGGGACAGGCCGCGTTTCTTCAGTATCTCGTGGCATGGTTGTTCGTTGTTCTACATCCCTGGGCGCGATCATGTCGCGCTTTTCCTGTGCATTCTGCCTGGCTTTCTTGATGGCTTTGGTGATCTTGTATGCGCGTTCAGCTTTTTTGCGCAGGGGCTTCGGGACTTGTTCGTAGAGCTTGTCCTCATCCTGCCTGCCTTCATCAACATCATCAAGGAACTGGCGCATTTTTTCATCAGTGACGCCATAGCGCTTCATGGCAACATTTATGAGCCGCTCGTTCTTCTTGATCTCGCGCATGCGCATGCGCTGGAGTTTCTTGATGTAGTTCTCCTTGAACTTGGCAGCGCGTGGATCGTCAGTGAATTCCTCTTCAGTCATCGTATCGAGCTTGGCCTGCATGCGCATCTTGCGCTTGGGTCCGACCATGAGCTTCTTGCTCGGCGTCTTGACAAACCCAACTTCGACTTCGCCTTCCTCGACTGCGATAGCATCTTCCTCATCAGATGTGACATAAAACTCAGTGCCGCGTACGGTCGCGACGGTGCTCGGCGTTTCGATTTCATAGGTCGAGATGCCGCTGATCTTGGTGACTTTGTGCCAGGTCTCTCCCAGAAGTTGTGTGATCTTGATCGTTTGATCACTGATCTCCTGCAGCGTGACTTCGGTCTGCGGTTCGAGGTGCATGACTTCGCCTTCCAGCATCACGACTGACGCTGCTCCGGCGCCAGTGCGTACCTTTGCCCCCGCAAGTAATTCCATCTCGTCCTGTCCTGGTACCCAGCCCTTGCCGACATCAATTTCGACGGTTCCCTCGTCAACATACAAGACTGCCGCGGTCGCAGGAGGTACGGAAAAGAGCCAGAACGCTCCTGCAGCAATAAGAATGACCACAATCACTCCAATCGTTGCAACCGCTTTGTTCATGACTGCACCTACAGGAGCATCATTTAAAAATGCTTCGCTTCCCCAATTTTGTCAGAAGTTATATAAGGACTCAAATCTTATACCGGAATATGAGTGAGTACCACGCGATAAGTGTGGAGAGGTTCTATTCTTCTTTGAAAGAGAATCAAATATTCTTGCGGAGATCAGACGTTGAGCGTTTGTTCAAGGATATTGCTGGCCAGCATCCCGATCTTCCTGAAACATCGCTGATCCAGACGATGTATGATGCTGCAGTAGAACGCTTTGCTGAGGTAAGCAAGCGCAGGAAGAAAACAAATGCTTCAGTATGGGATGGTAGCATTGAGCGGCGCGTG
>CAYYLN010000021.1:4216-6614 GCA_964472615.1 uncultured Methanosarcinales archaeon | reverse complement strand
TGTTTGCGCTCATTTGAGTTCCTCGATCTCTTTGACGGTTGTTGCCTGTTCTGGCTTTTTCTCAGGGCGATAGCGTAAGAAACGGGGAAATCTGAGTGCGAGTCCTTGTCCTTTTTCGAGCCCACACGTGTGATTCGGCGAGCGGGTGATTTCTGCGCCTGTGACTTCGACAACAATCGCTGGCGTGAACCAGACATCTGGGATCATGAATTTGCTCACGTCAAGGCGTGCAGGTTTTTGTTTTGTCTCATGCGTTTTGAATCGTTTGGGCAGTTCCTTAAGCTCTTTGTCGTTGAATCCTGAGCCGAGCTTGCAGAATGTTTCAAAGCGATCAGTCTTGTCGTTATATGCTGCGCAGAGTACTGCGCCGTACGTCCCTGCCCTTCTGCCTTTTCCTCGATAGGATCCGACAACGACAAGATCAAACGTGTCGCGCAGTCCTTTCACGTATTCTGGCTTCCACTTGGCCCAGTGCCAGCCGCGCACGCCTGCCTGGTAGGTTGTGTCTTGCCGCAGGCTCTTGATGACGATGCCTTCGCCGCCGCGCTGCACTGTGGTATTGAAGAATTCTTCAGCGCAGTCAGGATCCTTGCACACCGAACGCAGTGCGAGCTTGATGTTGTCTGAAGGTTTCATGATTCTTTGTAACAGTGCATAACGTTTTGCATACGATTCATGGATGAGTGACTTTCCATCGTGATAGAGAATCTCAAACACAAAAAGACAAACCGGGATTTTCTTGACGTATTTCTCGATCTCGTATTTGCGTCTGCGCTGCATCAAGACCTGGAAGGGCAAAAGATTGCCGTGTTGGTCCACCGGCATGGCCTCGCCTTCAATGACGCACTCTTTTGCCTTGACCTGCTTCTTGATGGCTGTAACAATGTCAGGGAATTGTGCGGTGATGTTCTCGAGCCGGCGTGAGTACAGCAGGATCTTGTCGCCGCGCTTGTGCACTTGGATGCGTTCACCGTCGTATTTCTCCTCGATCGCGAATGGCGTTCCCATCCGTTGAGGAACCTCAGTAAGATCTTTGACGCGCTGGCAGAGCATCATCTGGATGGGCACGCCAAGGGTGACGCCTATTTTCTTGATGCCGGGGATGCCCTTGGTCGCGATGGTTTTCGCAATCACGCCAATGTCAGGGCTGATGGTGTACGCGTGCTCGACTTCCTTCTTCGCGGCCTTGGAACCGGTGAACGTGATGCACAGGGCATCGAGCACGGTCTTGTCTCCAATGCCGAGCCGAAGATTGCCTTGGACGATGCGTGCGAGATAGCGTGCTTCGCGTGCTGAGGCGTTCCGCAAGAGTTCTGCGAGCAGATTGATTTTGCGGTCCTGACTTCCTGCGCCTGCTGCTGCAGCAATCTTGTGGAGGGTCGCAAAGACATCCTTGACCGTTAAGTCCTTGTGCTTCCTGCCGACAAGCTCTTCTGCGACGATGCCGATGTCGCCGCGTTTCTTGTACAACGAGGCAACGGCAGACTCGTCCTTGGTCGCGGCCACGGCAACGGCCTTGATGACCATTTTTTCAGCCATGCCGAGATTGATGTCCGCGTAACTGCTCGCGATTGAGCCGAGTGCCAGGTAGGTGATCTTGTCGATGTCGTCCTGGGGGACGCGTTTGAAGAGCGCAGAAAGCAGCGCGCGCAAGGCATTCCCTGAACGCGTCTTCTCGAGCTGTTCAAAGGTTGCCGCTACTTCGCGGAACAGGAGTGCCATGACTGCATCGGCAGTTTTTGACTATAAAAATCCTTCTGAACCCGCATCTTTATAAAGGGGGACTTCTTTAGTCCCTTGAAGGTGAATACAAATGTCCGTGTCGATTGATGATTTTTGGAATCGCTTTGATCACATTGATGGCGATGAATTAAGAAAGGTCCTCCAAGGCGAAATCCAGTCCATCGACCATATTGATATCTCCGAGATTCTCAAGGCGCGTCCTTCGTACGAGCAATTATGGGATCGAGCAGAGCGCCACACCCCGGACGTGCGCGCTGCGCCTCCGGAATGCCTGGCGCCCTGGCGCGCAAATCGCCAGCCCACGCCCGACATCAAGCCATCGCACGAGGAGTTCTCGGTCACGATGAAGGACGGTTCCAAGAAGCTGGTCACCAATCCGTACGCCAGTCTTGTGCACTTCACGTGCATGCCTGCAGACCGTATTCCCGCACACGCCGGCCTTGAGGATGCTTCAGTCGCCGTCGCAGGCGACATCGCGATTGTCGTCAACCGCACGCTCCGCGTCCTCGACAATGAATTCACGGTAGACAATGCAGTCATCCATTATGAATTGTTCCCCTACCTGGTGCAACGCTTTGGTCTGGAAAAGGCAGAGCGCGTCCGCGAGCCGGTCATGCTGGCACTGGCATTTATGTTCGGCAACCGATATGAGCAA
>CAYYLN010000021.1:0-4206 GCA_964472615.1 uncultured Methanosarcinales archaeon | reverse complement strand
GAGTTTTTCAATTCGAGCACGGCTGAAGCCAAGCGTCTGTACGAACAGTGCAAAAACCCGCGCGAACTGCTCAGGATGATTCAGGATGCTGCTTAATCACCTGACATGAGTTCCCGCAGCAGCTTCTGGTATTTCTCGACTGCTGCCCAGTCCTTGCGCGCTTCTGCTTGCCTGAGCAGGCGCACGACCGTTTCTCGCGCGCCTCCATACGGCAACTGGGCGACAATCTCATGCTCCTGTTCGAGCTTTTTCAGCTCGATCTTCTCCATGCCGCCGTACTTGCAGATGAATTTGCCAAGATACGCTCCCTTGTGCTGGATCAAAAATCCATGTAGCACCCTGGTTTTTTCTGACGCGCCGAGCCGGCGGAAGAGGATGAGGGTGCCCTCATGATCATATCTGCTGTGAATACCAGGCACTTCGATCAGGCGCTTGAAGGGAAGGATAGTGCCGCCAAGCTCGATCCCGCCGTAGTGCGCTTCAATCTCATCATGATTGATTGTCGGCGTTGCCCAGAATGTTGCTTTTTCCGGACTGATGATGAACTTGACCTCGTGACCCATTGCAACGCTGAGGAGCGCTTGGGCGCTCGCGTCGTCAATCTCTTGCGGGATCTCTTTCCTGCCGCTCTGTTCCTCGAGGAACAGGTATTCCTCGCGGAGGATCTGGTTGAGCAACCCGTCGAGCTCATCAAATTCCCTGGCAAGTGCTGTTGGCTCAATGGCCACGTTTCGTTTCTTCTGCTTCTTGAGCGTCTGAACGACTGCGTTGATGCGTGAGAACAGGCGCAGGATGGTGGTGAACAAGGGCTGGTATTTGACCTGGGGATGTTCTTGTGATTCTTCAATGGTCTTCTGTTCGAGCATCGGCAGTTCTTTCTCGAGGATTTCGACGATGTGGTACAGATCTTCCTGATTCGTCCGGTGCCAGCGCAATTCCTGCGGGACTTTCAAGTCCTCAAGCAGTTTCTTCAGTTCTTTGACCGGGTCTTTCTTGAAAAAGTTCATGGCAGCGTCAACTCCGTTGTCTCGGCAATCAGAGATTGCCGATGAACTTGACAATGACTTGCCCGAGCAGAGCTCGGCAAGTTCGCGAGGCGCAATGCTCCTCGCGACGAAGCATTGGTCAAGTACTGGTCATTCGCTTCACTCATAGCAGCACAAAATGCCGTTCGTGGTGCAGGTCATGAATCACTCGTTTTGGTTTCTGGAGCACAACATCTGCATAATGATAGCGTATGGTGATAATCGCGGGGAAGACCGTGCCGCGCGCAAAGCGTTGTTTGGTCAAATAACTGATAAGATAATACTGTCTTTCGATTGGTTTGAGCGTGAGCAGGGAATACTCGTGGCCGTCTTTGACTGGAAAGACGGGTGTTGTGCTCCTGATTCCATAGACCGTATCCTGGAGCAATTCTGACTCAGTATCGCACACGACGTTTACCGTGTGCTTCTTCACCGAGGAAAATCGCTTCCAGAACTTTGCCGCAGAATTCTTGAGCACGGTTGCGTAACGCGCATGCATCTTCTTGCTCGCAGCACACCGTACGGAACATGCCGTGTGCATGATCAAGGGGAATGCGCGCTCGGTGTCGTGCAGGCGCTTATAATACGTATACTGCGTATAGTTCTTTCGCAGGAAGTCAAGACGATGTTCTTTGATGTAGCGTTCGACGCAGCAGCGGGGATAATCATAGAGCTTGCCCGAGATGCGGTCTGCCTGTTCATGCAGTTGGTGCTTGACGAGGCGCACGTATGTTGCGAAGTGTTGCGGTGATTTCTTGTTGTTGAACACGTCATACCCATACCACGTGCCAGTGATCTTCCAGCGCACTGCATTGTCCGTGATGCCCACGATTTCTTCATACGCCTTGGGCTTGCTGACGGTGAAGAGCAGCTTGCTCGCCTTGAGATGTTTTTCAAGATGGGGTTTCTCATCGAGATTCTTGGGATTGATGCGCAGCGCAAAAAACGTCGCTGGTTTCGCACCTGCAGCGACCAGGATAAGCTTGAGCTTGGCGTGATTGTCCAACCCTTTGGCGTTCTGCACAAAGTGAATAAGCTCCTGACGTTGCGTGTTCATGGCTCCTCTTTTTTAGTGCGTAATGCGTCAGACGCTATATAAATATTTATGGCTGGTCTCGGTGCCGTAGGCACCCTCCTCGGAGAAGAAGAATGCTCACGTCATTGAAAGATGCCGCACTCGATACGGGCTTTCGAGAGGCGTTTGAGCGCGCCGTTGTATTCGCCTCGCGCGTCCTCGTATGCTTGTTTCGCAGCTTCTTTTTCTGCGCGGATCTGGTCTAATCGTTGCGGGTCTTTTTCTTTCACATCAAGCAGGTCTTCGTAGGTCTCCACAAGGGAATCATACTCATTTTGCTTCCGGTTCAATTCCTGCTGTGCGTCATCGAGCTCTTCGAGCAGATGTTGTTCCAGCGCGAGGCAGGCGCTTGTGGGGGATTTGGGTATCGCGGATGGTGTTGTCGGAATCGTTGGTTTGATCACCGGGGTGGTCGGCGATGGTGGTTCAGGCAGTGCGGTCTCGCGGGGCGCCGGCAAAGGGATTTTTTCAGTGATCGTTGTCCCGATCTCTGTCGGTTGCCGCGAGAGCGCGATCAGCGTCAAAATAATGCCTGCAGCAACGATTGCTGCGAGGAGAAGCAGGAGTTTCATCGCCTGAGCGAGCAGCGCAAGCTTTAAAAAGGTGCTGTTGCTCCCGCGACGTTATGGGGATGCAACAGTATCTCGGACAGCTCTGGAAGCAGCCGAAGGACAATCTCGGTGCAGTGTGGAAAGAGCACTTGATCGCGTGGCGCCGTGAGCCCGCGACCTTGCGTTTGGACCATCCGACGCGCATCGACCGGGCCCGTTCGCTGGGCTTCCGTGCAAAGCAGGGCATCTTTGTCGTGCGCCAGCGGGTCAGTGCGGGCGCGCACAAGCGTCCTGATTTTGATGGCGGCAGACACTCGAAGCACTTCCGCAAGACGCTGATCCTGGCGAAGAACTACAAGCTCATCGCGGAAGAGCGTGCCAACAAGCAATTTCCCAATTGTGAAGTTCTTAATTCGTATTTTGTCGCAAATGACAGCAAGCATTACTGGTATGAGGTCATCCTCGTGGACCGTGCGCACCCTGCAGTGCATGCTGACCTGCGCCTTGCGTGGATTACCAATTCCGCGCAACGCGGCCGCGTCTATCGTGGCAGGACCTCTGCCGGCAGGACGATTCGCGGGCTGAAGCACAAGGGCAAGGGTGCTGAACACCTGCGCCCGAGCAAACACGCAAACTACTAAACGGTGGGTTGAATGGCAGCAAAGAAGGCGAAGTTGCGAAAATCTTCAAGTAAGAACGCAAGCCCCAAGCTGGCGAAAAAGGCACCTGCGCCTCAGGACGTCAATCCTGTTACTCCTGCGGTGCTTCCCCCGGTCGAGGAAGAGGAATCCAAGACCAAGGATGAATTCTTTGATGAAGAGGAAATGAAGGAGTTCAGCGTCAAGGACGAAGAGGAGGATACTGATGAGGAGTCTGGTGGCGGCCAAGGAGAACCTGCATGGGATGAAGAAGAATATTGAGCCATTTTTCGATACTCCTCACAAGTACTAACATTTTCCGAAGTTTTATAAAGACCGGTATTCTGAGCTGACACGTTGGGGGGTGTTGTACGATCTCGATATACCAGCAGTCATTACTGAAGCGCGCCTATAAACTGTTGAATACCACTGCACTTGCAGGAGTGACGTTTGTTGCAAGCAGCATGTTTGCCCAACCTGCGTATGCAAAACCAACAGCGATAGCGCCTGTTCTCCAGAATTACCTGATTGCTCATCAAGAAAGCAATCCTTCAGTGCAGGACCCTCCTCAACAAGATCCATCTCAACCACCGCCAAAACCAACTGACCAACCATCTCCAATACACCCGTTTGATCCCGCGTATCTTGATCACATTATCGCTCGTCTTGAAATCGGCAGCGAGAAATCCTCGAAGGACACAAATGGTTCATTGGATGCGCACGTGTATGGCTTTGACGTGATCCTGCAGAGTAAGAATACTCGATTCCGCGAAGCAAACACGAGTGACGGAATCAGGGATCAGGGAATGGGTGGTTATTTTGCAGCAGACCTTGAGAAGCTTCTCAGTCTGCCTTTCAGGCTCGGCACCGCTTTTGAGAAACGTACGCATACACGGGATTCTTTTGATTTTAATGAG
>CAYYLN010000020.1:0-14025 GCA_964472615.1 uncultured Methanosarcinales archaeon | reverse complement strand
TGACCGGGCATGATGGGCTCGTATGCCAAGCGGTCCTGCATCCAACCAAAGATCAATAAGATTGGAATCAGCGTGAAGAACATTGGCCGGAAACTCTGCCGCATCATCTTCATGCTCATCTCCATGTGCTGTTTCTGTACTGCGAGCATCTTCTCAGGATTGTCCTTCAATGCCTTCATCTGCTTCTGGAGCTCCTTGCTCTCCCCCTTCAGATGCTTCATCAAGTCTTGGTCAGTCGTGTACTTCGTGATGATCACGATGATCAACGAGATCACGAGCGAAAGAATCACAATGCTCCAGAACGGCGGCAATGCCAGAAGCCAACCAAAGATGATATCAAAGAATGGGTTCAGGAATGCAACCATTCATCCACCCATGAATTTTCTCATCATGGGATTCATGTCCATGAGGTGTTGCTTGGCAACGTCTTCGTACAAGCGATAAATAATCATGACGGTCAACAAGAGACCCGTGCCATTCGTCAATGCTCCTGAAAGGTCTGCAAGCGCTGCCAGTACGCCGACCACAATCGCACCCATCACGGTCAATGGCGTAATATAGCGCTCAAGCAAACGCTCCAAAACACGTTCGTCCTTCCTGAAACCAGGAATTTGCAGGCCAGACTTCATGATCTGCTTTGCCTGCGAACGCGCGTCCATACCTGAGGTCTGCACCCAAAACCACGAGAATACCACTGCTCCGCCGACCAAGAACAACACATACACCAGCGCGTGGCCGATATCAGAAAAGGCCAGCGAACCCCTGATGAGCTTGCCCACGATATCCGGCGAATAAATCCACGCAACAAAACCCGTTGCAGGCGTGTTGCCCACAAACGTGCCGAGCACGGGATATCCCCAACGCTGGAGCAAATTCGCCCATAATTGAATGTTTGCGATCAATGCAGACATCAGGATGACCGGAATGTTCGACGTATAGATAAAACTTAACGGCCACCGGATGCCATGGCCACGAACGCGGCCAAAGGACAAGGGGATCTCGACCTTCATGCTCTGCGCATAGACTGCAATCACGAACACCAAAACAGTTGAAAGCACGCCCGCAATCATCAACAATGCGGTCTGCGGATCACCGCGCGCCAAGCTCTGGAACAAGGCAGGGATTGCACCAGTCATGATCTCTGGGTTATTGGGAGACGGTAACGGTGATAATGCACGGATGAAGACACTCTGCGAGACACCTGCAGCGATGAATAAGGAAATGCCTGATCCAAAGCCCCACTTGCTCACTACCTCATCCATGAACATGATGAGCACTCCGCCGAGGAACAATTGGAACACGAGCAATAATTCCAAGGTGAAGTATGTCGGAGTGCCGACAAATACCTCAGGAGGCGCGAGTCCACCCATGAAGACATAGATCGCTCCCTCGAAAATGATGAAGAAGATGCTCAACAGTTTCTGGACTCCTTGGAACGTGCGCTTGCCATCATGGGTTGTCAAGTCAAACTTCAGCAGCCCTGAACCATTCAACAACTGCAGCACGATGCTCGCAGTTACAATGGGGCCGATTCCCAGGCTAATGATCGAGCCGAACGACGCACCCAAGATGATCGAGAGAATCTGGAATTGTTGCAACGCATTCTGGCCCAGGCCGAACAAAGGAATCAAGCCAAGCACGAAGAACACCACGAGTATGATCAGCGTCCACTTGAGCTTCTCCTTGAAACCCAGCTTGCGCTGCGTTGGCGGAGCAACTTCTGGAAGATTGTACAAAATGTTCTTGTACCAGGACATCGTTTACGCTCGCATCGACTTCTCTGACTGACCTTCGCTTGATGTGACTCGCTCAGCCCTCATTCCCCTCACTGGCCGTGCAGCAGCCTTTGCCACGAGCAATTCGCCACCCGCAGCCTTGACTTTTTTGATAGCTTCAGGCGCGGCCCGGGCAGCGGTGATATTCCACTTGCGCGTCACCTTGCCTGTGCTCAACACTTTCGTATAGCCCACCTTGACGAGATCGATCGTGATCAGTCCCGCGTTCTCGGTCGCGTTTTTGTGTGCCAAGAATGCAGGAAGCTTGTCCTCAAGATCGCGCAGATTGATTACGATATCATGTACTTGAGGACCTTTGTGGATGAAGCCATGCTTCCCCATCAATTGCTTGGTCCAGAGGCCGCTGCGCGGCGCCTTGGCGTTCGCCTTCTTGCCTGTGCCCGCATTGCCTGCCCCGCCTTTTTGGCCTGAGCCGCGGTGCACGAGGCCCCAGCCGCACGTCCTCGAACCACGATGCTTCGTGATCTTCTTGCGTCGCTTGACCACCATTTTACACCATCCTCAATAGCAATTCATTGATCTTTTCGCCGCGGTCCCCCAACGAACCGCCTTTGCTGAATGGAAGCTTGATGCCCTTGCGGCCATAGCCCTTGCGCGGCGGCGGCAATGCGAACCAGCGGCCTTCGCCACGCGCACGAACTGCCAATTTCTTCGCTGTCTCTTCCGAGACAGGCCCCCAAGTGACAAAGGACTGCACTTTTTTGAGCTGTCCGAGCACGCTCGGGCTCTCCTCGACAATGGTCGCATGATGGCGCTTGCGCAGGTTCAACTGCTCCATCGCGCGCACAATATCATGACGAATGCGCACTTGTCCACGGACCCGAATGATTGCGATCTTTACCATGTTATGCCTCAGTCGATACTCTTCCTCGTACGACGGCAACGCGTTCTGCGTGCGCCGGGTTGATTTTGGTGGTGTTCAGCTTTCTCAACGCATCAACGACTGCGCCGATCAAATTGGTCGACGTCCGCAAGTTTCCATTCGTCTTGCTCCATACATCTTTGATGCCTGCGAGCTTGAGGATTTTCGCGGCTTCCTGCTCCATAATCAAGCCCTTGCCCTTGGGCGCCGGCTTAAGGATTATCCTGATCGAGCCGCACTTGCCTTCTACCGAGAACGGAATGCTGTGTGGGGTTTTGCATCCGCATTCCCAAGAACCGCAGCCGCGGGCGATCTTGAACACATTGAGCTTTGCCTTCCTCATCGCCTTCTCGCGGGCAGGCACGGTGTCCTTTGCCTTGCCCTTTCCGACACCGACATACCCGTTGCCATTGCCAACCACGGCAATACATTGGAAGCTCGGCTTGTTCCCTTCCGGAGTCTTCTGCTGCGTCTGCTTGAACACACGTTTCTGACCACCACCAAACTTGCCCTTCGCCTGACCGATCATGAGAAGGTCATTCTGCATGTTCGGCAGCAATACGTCAGTGACCATCGCTTCGAGGATCTTGAGTCCTTTGTCCAGGATCTGGTCGATTTCCGTGATCTCGCCTGCCTTGACCTTTTGACCCAAGCTCGTCTTGGGCTGCCAGGCAGAGACATCAACGCCTTCCTTCTTTCCCTCGATGGCTTCCTCTTCAGGAATCTCGGTCAGGACATCCTTTTCGACCTCGAGCTTGACTTCTTCCACGACCGGAGCGATGACTGCTTCGGGCACTGCATCTGCAGCATTCTTCTCCTCAACCTTCTCTTCCTTTACTTCTTGTTTTTTCGGTGTCATCTCGGCAACCTCATCATCGCCATACCTCTTGATGAGGTTGACGATGATGCTGGAAACGTGTTCGTTTTCATCATGCAATAACCTTCTTCTTAATTTCTTCAACGTGCGAAGGCAGGTTCTCAGGAATAAGCCCTGCCTTCAAGTACTGATTGAACGTGCGCTGATACTGTTCAGGATGCGCCTTGAGCTGCTTTGCCCAGGCCGCGATGTGCTCGCCCTTGATGCGCTGTTCTGATGGCAGGATCTCCTTGGCATGCGGCACCTGCACTCCGGCATCCACGATACCCTTGAGCGCAGCATACCATACCGCGCCCTTGATAGACACATTCGGGCCGATATCGAGCATGGCCTTGGCGATATTCTTCGCCTTGGCCTTCTTGCCCAGGAGCAGGCCGCATAGGTATGCCGCAGGCAGATTATTGAGCGCTCCTTTCCAGCCAAGCTTGCGGAGCTCGTGCGAATGCGCGCTCACGAGCACGTTGTCTCCGTTCGGCGTGTATTCCACAACCTGCATCCAGAGGTTCTTGAGCGAGCGCCGGACCACGATGCGTTTGTCGCTGCTCGTGAGCAGCTTCAAGCGTGTCTTGTAGTCAGTCTTGCCCTCCCGCTTCCTGCGGAATCTGACCGTGTACGTTGGTGTCGCTTTCATCTCGGCAACCTCATAACAGCAATGCCTCTCGACAAGGTTGCCGACGGTGCTGAACATGTGTGCATTTTCATCATAGTATTACTTCTTTTTCAGGAACAGTTCTTGTTCTTGCAGGAACAGTTTGATGTGGCGCGTGCTTCTGAAAAAGCCTCCCTTTGCCTTGGCATAAGCCGTCTTGAAGGTCTCTTGCGTGATGTACTCGTGATCACGCAAGCGCTTCAATAAGTCGCGTTGCGTGCGGATTGCGCGCATCCATTGCAGCTTGTCATCGGCGCGAGCATTGGCCGTGCCCTTCCTTGAACCATGACCAACCTGTCGTGAGCGGCGTTTCTGCGCGCGTCCCGCGCGCGTCCGAAACTGCGAGATGCCGCGCGCCGGAATACGAATGATGACCTTGCTGTTGATGAGCCTGCGGATGTCGAACTTCGTGATCGCTTCTTTGATCTCGCCCAGCTTGGTTTCGTCAAAGACGATGCGCTTGGGCGAGCATTTCATGATGCGTGCCGCGAGTCTGCGTTGGAGCTTCATGCTTGCCTCTGGGTCAAGACATCATCCTTCTCTGCCTTTTCCTGCTTCTTTTGTTCTTCCTCACTGACCTTCTGCGCGAGCTCGGGCTTCTTTGCATGCGTCGCCTTTTCCTTCTCTTTTGCCTTGACTTCCTTTTCCTTGACGGCATTAGTCTTTGCTTCCTTGCGCGCAGCGATGCTGTCCTGCGCATTCTTGAGCGCCGCATCGATGTCCTTGACATTCAGGATCCTGACGCCGAGCTCTTTTGCCTTGGTCAGCAAGGTCATGCGCTTGGGCAGGCCAAGCGTGCTGCCCAGGACCGCGCCCTGGGTCTTTGCATTGATTTTGCCGAGTTCGTTGAGCGTGTGCACGAGGATCGGTGCGAAGCCCGAGGGGTGGAGGCCAAAGACTTCCTTGGGGCTGCCATAGCTAGGGTCCACCAGTGCACGGTGGCCGGCGAAGCGGTGACGCATCTTGCTGTGCAGCCCGCGCGGGCGGCGCCAAGGCAGGGGGATGCATGCGCGCTTCTGATAATCCTGCCTGATGAAATCAGGCTTCTTCGCCTTCAATTGCTTCCTGAGCTTGAGCATTTTTTCTTTTGTCATTATGCTTCTTCACCTGGCTTGAGCGTGATATAAATGCCATCCTGGAATGTGCGCTGATCCTTGTTCGGCTTGAACGTGAGCAGTTCAAGCAGCCCTGCCGCTTGGCCTGCTTTTTCGCGATCGACACAGCTCACCGTGATATCCTGTCCTGCGACCTTGACCTCCACGCCTTGCGGGAAGGAGCATTCGCGCGCCACTTTCTCACCGAGGAAATTCTTGAGCGCGAACTTGTTGCCCGTGATCGCGGCAGTCATGGGAAAGTGGCCTGAGCATATCTTGAGCTTGTACACCCACGGTTGCTGGACGCCTTTGATCATGTTGTTCAGATGCGCACGGAACGTGTACAGCATCTTTTTCTCACGCTTGGTTGCCTTCTTTGACACGAACATGACCTTCTGGCCCTCGGCCGCAAGCTTGATGCCTTGTGCGACCATCCTACGGGCTACGTCGCCCTTGGGGCCCTTGACCGCGACGTTGCCATGATCAATTGTCACGGTAACGCCCTGCGGCACTTCTACAACTTCTTCAATGGTCTGTTTCATGATCAGTAGCAATAGGCGATGAGCCTGCCTCCCAATGTCTGCGCTTTTGCCTCTTCATGCGTCATGAGCCCTTTGATCGTGGACACGATAAGCACGCCCACACCCTTGGCGGGCAGGAAGCGCTTCTCGAACTTCTCGTATTCATCCATGGTGACCGCGAAGCGGGGCTTGATGACGCCGCATTTGTTGATGTTGCCAAGCAGGTTGACCTTGAGCACGCCGCCGCGCGCAGGAGTGATTTCCTCGGCAACGCCCAGATAGCCTTGCGCGTTCAGGATGGTCAGCACTTGTGTTGTGATCTTCGATGACGGGTGCACCAGGTATTCCTTCTTGCCAATCTTGTCATAGTTCAGGATGCCGGACAATGCGTTTGCGAGTGTGTCGTTCAACATGTTCTTTCCTCAGGTGTACTTCTTGAATCCGATCTTGACCGCGATCTCCCGGAAGCAGTGCCTGCACATGCTCAGGCCGTACTTGCTAATGTGCGCGCCATAGCGTCCGCAGTTCTCGCATCTCGCCGAGGTCGTGACACCGGTGGTGCGCTTCTTCGGAGCATTATGCTTCATGTATTTCTTCAGGATGACCGGCTTTGCCTTCAATTGCTTGAATGCCTTGCGCCAGTCCTTGATTGTCATTCTTGTTCACCAACCTTGACATTGAAGTTCTTGGTGAGGTACTCGATTGCCTCTTCGCGCGACACCAAGTGCTTGCGCGGAATCTTCCTCTGCTTCAAGCGACGGCGCTTGATGCGATAGCCCGGACGCTCGAGCGTCACGCAGACCTCGAGGCCGATGATGCCGATCTTCGGGTCATACGCGACACCGGGAATGTCAATGTATTCAGGAATGCCAAAGGAAATATTGCCACCGTCATCGAACTGCCGCGGCTTCAGCCGGTTTTCCTTTGCCTGCAGCAAACGCTTGAGCAATTCCTGCGCAGTCTTCTTTCGCAGCGTCAGCTTGCACCCGATGGGAAGGCCGGGGCGGAGGCCCCAGTTCGGGATCCTCTTCTGTGTCACGGTCTTCACCGGCTCGATGCCGGTGATTGCCCTGATGAGGGCAACGCCTTTCTCGAGCCTCTGCGTGTCTTTCCCTGCACCGATATTCAGGGTGAGCTTCTCAATCCGGAGCTGTCTCATTGCGTTCATGGTTATTCCTTAGCCAACTTCGTTGGCGAGGGCCCTGCCGACTCCGTCGACGAGGCTTTCGTGAGTTGAAGCACAGGCTTGCCCTTGCCGACCACAAGCGCATACTTTTTCGCTGTGGCGATGGACTGACCGTTCGCTGTGAAAATGATCTCATCATCTTCGACCGATTCAAGGACACCCAAGGTGCCGATGTGCTTGCCGCCGAGCAAATACAGGAGCGCTCCTTTCTCGAACGGCAGGCGCTGGGCAATCTTCTGGCCAGGCACGTTGAGCACCAACGTGTCGTTCGTGTTCGCCGTGTCCTTTGCTGCGAGGATGTTGCGGCCATCGTTGAGGTTGTATTGAAGCTTGCCGCCCTTGACCGCGGTCTTGTTCACGACTTTGCACAGCTTTGTCATTGTCTCATTCTTCGAAATCGGGAGCAAGTGCAGGCGTCCCTTGGCATCGAACACGATGCGATAATATTCGTTTGACGTCGGCAATGCGATGCTGTCGAGGATGCCGACTGGGGATTGGGGATCCCTGATCCGCTTGCCGTCCACGAGGACTTCATGATGGTTCAGGATCTTCTTGATCTCTCCGCCCGTCTGGGCATGGCCTAATTGTTTGAGCACCAATGAGATTGGCATGCTTTCTTCTAACTTGTGCGCTCCAGGCAATGGTTTCTGGATGTATTTCGTTGTCTTGCGCAGGATGAACCAGGTTGGTGGAGCATTCAATCGCTTTAGGTGTCTGCTCATGATTTCTTCACCTCTCCAAGCTGTCGCAGGCTGTGGTCGGCGGAGCTGACTGCGGTCAGCCTTCTCTTGTCCGCGAGATCCAGCTCCTGAATCAGGAGGTTGGACGGGTGCACGGGATACAATGCCTTGCTGCCATCGCGCTTGATTGTCTCAATGCCGGTAATGTACACCTTCTGCTCCTTGACATTGATGTGTTCGACCTTGCCGGTCTTGTTCTTGAACGTGCCACGCGTGATCTTCACCTTGTCGCCGACCTTCAGGCGGAGTGAACGGCGCTTGTGCTTCTGTCGTAGGTCTTTGGCAAGGTGGCTCGCGATGAAATCACCTTGTGCGTGCAATGGCGCGTTGCGTACGTACGCACGCTGCTTGCGCGGTTGCACGCTCTCTTTCCATGATTGGTTCCAGTTCGTCATGTGATTTTGTTTCCTTGTTATCTTGTCATACAATCATTGTCGACAATTTCGCGACTGCAGGCCAGCGTTCAGCGACTTCCTTGGCTACCGGTCCCTTGATCATGGTGCCCTTGGGGTTGCCGAACTCATCCTTGAGCACGGCTGCAGCATTGTCCTCGAACTTGACTCGGGTTCCGTCCGGACGACGGATTTCCTTCTTCTGGCGCACGATGACTGCCTGTACGACCTGCTTGCGCATCTCTGGCTTGCCTTCGACCACTGATGCGATGATGACGTCGCCAACGCCTCCTGCTTCATAGCGGCCGGTGCGGGTCTTGTGGCCTTTTACCGTGATGATCTTCAGGATCTTTGCCCCAGAATTGTCACAGGCATGGATGCGGGCATTGTGCGGCAATGGCCTGCCAATGTGGGACTTGACATCCTTCATGCATGCACCTCTGCCTTGGCCTTCGGCGCCTTCTCGATTTTGACCTTTGCTTCTTGCATGAGCGCTGCGCGCTCAGCGAACAAACGTTCGGTACCGGTCTTTTCCATGATCACAAAATGTTTGCTCTTGCTGATCGGCCTGCATTCGATGATGCGGACGATGTCGCCTGCCTTGGCATCGATGCAGTCAGGACTGTGCACGTTGATCTTGGTCACGCGCCGCTCATACCGTTCGTACTTGGGCACGTGGTAGCGGCGTTCCCATTCCACGATCGCGGTCTTCGGCGCGCGCGCAGAGACTACTGTAGCCGTAAACGCCCGTCCATGAACTCTTACGGTCCCGTGCTTCGGGCAATGCGTGTCCTTGCAGGTTTCTGCCATTCTTGTTTCCTCACTTAATGACGATGCTTTCGGGTGTGAACCCCATGTTGATGAGGAGGTCGCGCACCTTCTGCTTGTGATCGCGCTCTGCAGCAGGCGTGCTTCCGCCGCCGCCCTGCAGTTCGATGCGTCCTTCCTTGACTGTGCCGCCGCAGGCGAGCTTCGCCTTCAGCTGCTTGGCCAGTTGGTCAAGGTTGATGTCACTGACGCCTTCGATGATCGTGTATTTCTTTCCGAACTTTTTTTGTTCGATCCTGATGACGACCTTTTGGGTTTCCTTCGCGATGCTTTCACACACGCAAATCTCTTGCGGCAAGCCACACCGCACACAGACACTCATTTCTTAGGTGCCTCCGTCAGTTTGGCTGCCACATTCGATGCGCCTGTCTTCTGGCTCGCAGCGCCGACTGCGCTGAGCTTGTCGGCTGGTCCGCGTTCGCTTGTGCTCGCGCGGGCAAGAATCGTCTCGATTCTCGCGATGGTCTTCTTCGCAAGCCTGAGCTTGCGCGGATTCTTCGGAACCGTGCCGATCGCGACCTGCGCGTTCTCTTTCATGAGCTCTTTCTTGAGCTCAAGCATCTTCTCGCGCAGTTCTCCGTGCGGCAATGCCTTGAGTTCCTTGAACTTCATGATGCCTCCTTGGTTTCAGCAGGAGCAGCTTCTGCCTTGGGCTCTGCTTTCGGTTCTGCCTTATTTGCAGAACGCCTGCGGGCGCGCGGCTTCTTGGGCGCTTCTTCCTTGACCGGTTCAGGAGCAGGGAGTTCCTTCTTGACTTCGATGTCGTCCGGCAGGCGGACGTCAGGAGGCATGATTGCGACCTTGACGCCAATGGTTCCTGCGCGCAAGGTCGCGAAGGTCTTTGCGCGCTTGACCTGCGTCAGTGCCACATTGCCGCACTTCTTCAGGTAGCCGTTGTAGAACCGCCAGGACTTGGCGCGCGCGCTCGGGACCTTTCCTGAAATCTTGATCTCAATGCCCAGTGCTCCGGCGTTCATGACGTCTTGCATGGTCTTGTGCGCGATCGCCTTGAACTTCTGGATGCCGAAGCGTTCCAAGGTCGAGGCGATGCGTTCGGCGACGATCTGCGCGTCCAGATTGGGATTCTCGACCTCGCTGATCTCGATCTGCGGGTTCTCGAGGTTGAACTTCTTCTTGAGCGTGTTCGTGAGCTTCTTGATGTTCTCGCCCTTCTTGCCCACCACCAGACCAGGACGCGAGGCGAAAATGATGATCTTCTCGCCAAGCGGAGTCCTGACAAGCTTTGTCGAGCTGTGGCCCACGTTCTTCAGGGTCTGATCAATATATTGCTGGATCTGGAATTCCTTGAACCGTTCTGCGATGAATTTGCGTTCGATCATTGCGTAACCTCTTGTGTGGGATCTTGCTTTTTCTCAGTCTTTGGCGCAGGCGCCTTCTTTTCCACCGAAGCCACATTCTTTTCTGCTTTCGAAGCAGCCGCTAGAGATGCCTTCGCTTGCTTGGTTTGACGCTGCTTCTTTTCCGCGCCCTTGACTTCACTCACAATGATTTCCACATGCGCGCGCTTGGCCTGCCTGCGGCGTTTGCGCCCGTAGCGATAGCTCGTGGGGCCGTGCTGGGCAGCAATGTGCCTTACGATGAGGTTTGCCGTGCTCAGGCCTTTGAACTGCGCATTGGATTCTGCGCTCTTGAGCAATTTGAGAATGTATGTGCAGGTATTGACCAAAAATCTGCCTGCAGCCATGCCGTGCTTGTGGCCGGTTTCTTTGTTGAAGCGCGTGATCGGCACCGGGCGTTTCATCGCAATGGCATTCTCCAGCATCTTCTTTGCGAGCTGCACGTTCTTGCCACGGATGAACTTCGCAACTTCGTAGGACTGCTTATGGGAGACAGGCAATGCTACACCAACTGCCTTTGCTTCATTTGCTCCAGCTTGCGTCGTGTAACGGTACGTTGTCATTATCTCACGCTGAGCGATGCTGATGATCGCGTTGCTCCAATTCCTGGCGCTGAGTGCCCGACCTTCTTGCGGGTCTGCGCGAACTCGCCCAACCGGTGACCGAGCATGTCTGGCTCAATGTTTACCGGAAGGAAATCCTTGCCATTGTAGACCTTGATGAGCTTGCCCAGCATCTCAGGCAGGATGATCATGTCCCTGCAGTGCGTCTTCGGGTCCTTTTCGCCCGCGCGCAGGTTCTCGAGGAAGACCTTGTGCTGTTCGGGCATGCCGCGCTTGAGCGTGCGGCGTTGGCGCGCAGGGATGAGCTTCATGAATTCTTGGACGTCCATCTTCTTGATTTCGTCAAGCTTTTTTCCGCGGAACATAAATTCCTTAGCCATTCACCATCACTTCTTCCTGCCGGTACGTCGCGGCCAAAACTTTCCGACCTTGCGTCCTGGAGGAGCATGGTGTCCGACCGGCCGCTGCTTTGCCTTGCGGCTCGTGCGCTTGTTGCCGAACGGGTGGTCGACCGCGTTCTGCGCTGCCGCGCTCTGGCGCGGATAACGCTTGTTGCGTGCGCGTGCCTTGTGGTGCCGTGCTCCTGCCTTGAGGAATGGCTTCTCCACACGGCCGCCGCCTGCGACCATGCCGATCATCGCCCTGCATCCTGCAGGGAGGTTCTTGAGCTTCTTGCTCGGAAGCAGGAGCGTGACGTACTCTGGTGTCTTCGCAACGACACGGGCAAACACACCTGAACTGCGACAGAACCTGCCGCCATCGCCTGGTTGAAGCTCGACATTGTAGATCGGGGTTCCTTCAGGAACATCCTTGAGCGCGAGCACGTTCCCTGGCTCGATCGCAGCGCCCGGGCCCATGCTGACCTTGTCGCCGATCTTGACACCTTCTGGCGCCAAGAGCAGGCAGGTCTGGCCGTCAGCATATTGGATTTCTGCCAATGGCGCGCTGTGGCCTGCGCAATGGACAAAATCAATGATTGTGCCTTCGACGAGCTGCGGCTGCGGGGCCCTGAGTTTCGCATCTCCCTTGAACCTGAAGCTCAGCGAACGGTAGACGGGGCCTCCCTTGCCGCGTGCCTGTTGAATGAGTGATTTTCCCATGGTGTTCTCGTGTGTTGGTTATCTTGTGTTTACATCAGTCCGAGGCTGGTGGCGATGTCAATGGCCGGGCTCTCGGGCGCAAAGCGCACATACGCGCGCTTCTGCCCGCCGAGGATCAAGGTGTTCACGTCCTTGACTTTTGCCTTGAATAATTCCTCCACTGCCTTCTTGATTTCTGGCTTGTCTGCCTTGATGTCGACGACAAAGACGAGCTTGTTCTCTGCTTCCATCAGGCGGATTGCCTTTTCGCTTGAAACAGGATACTTAATCACGGACGTCGGTGGCATTGTCTTCTTGTTCATTGGAACAACTTCTCCTTGGTAAGCTTGTCAATCGCGTTGACCGTGAACAACGTCAGCCGGCCAGGAACCGCGCCGGGAGCGAGCACTGAGGCATTCAGCTTGTTGACCTCTGCGACATCAACACCTGCAAGGTTTTTGGCTGCCTTGAGAAGCTTGCAGTCGCCACCGACCACAATCAATGGTCCTGAGGCAGTGCGGTACTTGCGTCCACGGGACTTGCCCTTGCCTGCACGGATCTTCTTACGGCTTGAACGCATGAGCTCCTGTTCGAGGCCGAGCTTGCCCAATGCGTCCGCGACGGTCTTGGTCTTGTCCAAGGCCTCAAATGCGTTGCTCACGATGAACGGGAACTGCTGGGGAAGCACGTGGCCGCGCAACGCGACCATGGTCTTTTGGACGGTCGCTGCCAATGCGCTCCTGATTGCCTTGCGGCGTTCCTTGTCATTGATCTTCTGCGCCCAGATCTTGCTCGCGACCGGCGGATGCGCTCTGCGGCCCTTCACGGTGCCAGGAGCAAATGCCGCGACCCAGGACATCTGGGTGCCATTCCGACTCAAGATCTTCCTCGGCACACGCGAAATTCCATGGCCGTATGCGCCACGGTACTCGCGACGCCTGCGCGAGAGTTTTGCGCTGGCTTTCTTTCCTGCGCGAGGGTCAGACGAGTACGGTTGGCGATCATGGCTCCAGATCGCCTCGACCGCACGCTTGATCAGGTCTGCGCGCACAGGTTCTGCGAACTGCGTAGGCAATTTCTTCTTGCCCTCTTCAGTGTTTGTTGGCGAACGGACTGCGATTTCCATCGTCACGGTTTCGACGCAACGCTTACGTGCGTGATGCTTGGCGACTCCCTCCGGTTTTGCTTGTTCGGACGCAATGGAGTCGTGAACTTGATGAGCCGCTTGGCCGGACCGATGAGCGATCCCTTGATGAGCATGTATTGGCTGTTCACCTGACCGTACTGGACAAAGCCACCTGCAGGATTAATCTTGCTTGCGTCCTCGCCAATCTGCACAATCCACTTGTTGTATTCCGTGCGCTGGTGATACCCCATCTGTCCTTGGTGAGCAACCGGCCAGTTTAAGCTGCCGTGCCAAGGTCCAAGGTTTCCTGGACCACGAGTAGTTTTCTGCGATTTGTGCGAACGGATGCTGACGCCGAAGCGCTTGACTGGGCCCTGCAATCCCTTGCCGGTGCTGATGGCATGGCTGTCCACATGCTGTCCTGCAGCGAACACATCAGTGACCTTTACATCCTTTCCGAGCACGCTCTTGGCGTACTCGAGCTGCTGCGGCGCAGCGCCGCCCAATCCGACCTCGAAAACCTCAGGAGTCTTCTTGAGGTTGATAAGCCTTGGCTGGGTGTGCACGAGCAAGCGGAATTCGACAAACTGCTCAGGCTTGAGCTGATCGACTTTTGTTTTGGATTGTTTGGGAAGCGGAAGAACGCGAGAAAGATCCTTGTCGAGCTTGTCTGCCCAGACGCAGGTGGCGAGAACGAGCTTATGGTTGCGCAGGTGATAACAGCGCACGCCCGCGACCTTCACGGGCGGACATTCGACCACCGTCACGGGCAACGCGATCGGTTCGCCCTTGGTAGGGCTCGTCGCCTTGTTGTCGGTGATGATGAGGTGAGTCATGCCGACCTTGTAGCCTGCGAAACCCAATGGCTTGGCATCCTTGCCTGGCGTCCACGTGCGGATGCGCGCATGGCTCTGGCTAGCCCGCTTGCGCGGCCAGAACTGCATGCTTCCCCGA
>CAYYLN010000019.1:13526-14036 GCA_964472615.1 uncultured Methanosarcinales archaeon | reverse complement strand
CCTCGAAACCCTCGCCGTGGTCGCGTACAAGGCGCCCGTCATGCAAAGCCAGGTAATCAAGGTCAGGACGAACAAGGCATACCGGCACCTGGACGAGCTCGAGGAACTCGGTTACCTCACGCGCGAGAAAAAAGGGCGCAGCAAACTCATCAAGCTCACGCCCAAATTCTTTGACTATTTTGATGTCGTCCCTGACAAACTTAAGGAGAAATTCAAGAACGTCGCGGCACTCGAGCAAGCCATCGAACAAAAAGAAAACGCAGCCCAGCAGACCCAACAGGCCATTGTCGAGGCAGCAAAAGACATCACACCCCAGGTCGAGGTCGTGACCGAACCCTTACCAAAACTCGCCCCTGAGATTGAAGTCCTTGGTGACAAGATTGGACTCGAGACCTATGGCGAAGTGCCCAAGAAAAAGAAGAAAAAGCACAAAAAGAAAAAAGCAGCAGAAGCCGAAGCGCTGAAGACGCCTGAAGAGGCCGCAGAAGCGCTCGCAGCAAAGATTCTCGG
>CAYYLN010000019.1:0-13491 GCA_964472615.1 uncultured Methanosarcinales archaeon | reverse complement strand
TGAAGAAACAAGGGCAGCCCCTGAGGAAGAAGCAGCAATGGAAGAGGAGGGACGCATCACAATCGAAAAGATCAAGGCAGAGGCGTCCAAGGAGAAACCTAAGAAATCAACCTATACGCCCAAAGGACTCTTTGCCGCAGGAGTGCCAGGAGAAGTCCAAGAACGCATCGAACACCGCGTTGCCGAAATCCTCGAAGGCAGAGAACGGGAACACGAAAAAGGCGAAGAAGAAGCCGCAGAGATCCCAGAAATCATTCCTGCACCTGCCGAAGAGCCTGAAGAAGCTGCTGTTGAGGAAGAAGCTCCTCAGGCAGAAGAGCCTGTGGAAGAAACGTCTGCTGAAGAGGTCCCTGCTGAGGACCACGAAGTACCTGCCCCTGAATCGCGACCAAAACGCCATAAGAAACACCACTGACCATGCTCCGCTTTGAGCTCAAATGCCCGCAGTGCAATCATCACATGAAATACGAGGCGCGGGATAGCATCCTAACGAACAAGATCAAGAAATGCGTCTATTGCGGCAAGAACTACCGCGTGAAGAACAGCATCATCAGGCAATTATTTTGATTCTTCGTCGAGCCAATTCTGCTGTTTTCGAGCTTTATGGGCATTATAAACACGTTTTAGAACGGAAAGACTTATAAACTGTGCAACACTCTCATTTATCGACGAGAAAAGGGGAGTTTCTCGACGACAACTATGGCAAATGGAACTGATGTAGCCAAACCAGCGAACAGAATCGTCACTCGCGTGATCGAGGACGAGATGAAAAAGTCCTACTTGGACTACTCGATGTCAGTCATCGTCGGCCGCGCGCTGCCTGATGTCCGCGACGGTTTGAAACCAGTCCACCGGCGCGTGCTGTACGGCATGTTCGAGATGGGCATGCTGCACAACAAGCCCTTCAAGAAGTGCGCGCGCATCGTCGGAGACGTGATGGGTAAATACCATCCCCACGGCGACGCAGCCATTTACGACACGTTAGTCAGGTTGGCGCAAGATTTCTCACTCCGTTACATGCTCGTGGACGGCCAGGGAAATTTTGGTTCTGTCGACGGGGATCATGCTGCCGCGATGCGTTACACTGAGGCACGACTCAAAAAACTCGCTGAAGAGATCCTCCAGGACATCGACAAAGAAACCGTCAACTTTGTTCCGAACTATGACGGCTCGCTCAAGGAGCCTGCAGTGCTGCCGAGCAAAGTTCCCAACCTGCTCATCAACGGTTCTGCAGGCATCGCCGTGGGCATGGCAACAAACATCCCGCCGCATAATCTCAAAGAAGTCTGCGGCGCCATCGTGCACTTCATCGACCATCCTACAGCAACAGTCAGTGATCTGATGCTCAATATTCCTGCCCCAGACTTCCCCACGGGCGGCATCATCATGGGCACGAGCGGCATCAAGGAAGCCTATGAGACCGGTCGCGGCAAGCTCACTGTTCGGGCACGCACCAATCTCGAGGACTTCCGCAACAGGCAACGCATCATCGTGACCGAAATCCCGTACATGGTCAACAAGGCAATGCTCATCGAGGAGATCGCAGAACTTGTCAAAGACAAGAAAATCCAAGGTATCTCTGACCTGCGCGACGAATCCGACAGAGAAGGCATGCGCGTCGTCATCGAGCTCAAGCAAGGAGCGAATTCTGACGTCGTTCTGAACCAGCTCTTCCAACATTCTCGCATGCAGACCACGTTCGGCATCATCATGCTTGCCTTGGCAGACAACGAACCCCAAGTGCTCTCGCTCAAATCAATGATTGAGCACTTTGTCAAGCACCGCCAAGAAATGGTCACCAAGAGAACCGCCTTTGACCTCAAGGAGGCAGAACACAAAGCCCACATCCTTGAAGGGCTCATTGTCGCGCTCAATAACATCGACCCGATCGTCGCATTCCTCAAGAAGAGCAAAGACACTGCAGCAGCCAAGACTGGGTTGATGCAGGACTACAAACTCTCTGGCATGCAGGCGCAAGCCATCCTCGAAATGCAGTTGTCCAGGCTCACCAGCCTTGAACAAAACAAGATCAAGGAAGAACATTCTAGCCTCGTGAAGCTCATCGCAGAACTCAAAAGCATTCTCGCAGACCCGCAAAAAATCCTCACCATCATCAAGAACGAGCTCGCTGAGCTCACAAAGCAGTATGGTGATGAGCGAAGGACCCACGTCATCAGGTCAGAAGCCGCAGCCATCGAGGAAGAGCACCTCATCAAGAGCGAAGACATGGTCGTAACGCTCACGCATGCAGGGTACGTCAAGCGCCTTCCGGTGGACACGTACCAAGCCCAGCGCCGCGGCGGCAAAGGCATCATTGCCGCAGAAACCAAAGAAAAAGATTTTGTTGAAGACCTCTTCATTGCCAACACGCACGATTCCTTATTGCTCTTCACCAACCTCGGCAAAGTGCACTGGCTCAAAGTCTACCAAATCCCTGAAGCAGGACGCTACGCTAAAGGCACAGCAATGGTGAACGTGCTTGAACTCGCACCAGGCGAAAAAGTAGCAACAAGCATCCCGGTCAAAGCATTCAAGGAAGACCAATACCTGTTCCTGGTCACCAAGCAAGGCACGGTCAAGAAAACACCCCTCAGCGAGTTCTCGAACCCGCGCAAAGGAGGCATCATCGCAGTCACGCTCACGGAAGGCGACGAACTCATGGCAGTCGAGCTCACCAACGGCAAGCAGGAAATCATCATCGCGACCAAGGAAGGCCTTGCGATCCGATTCAATGAGCAAGACGTGCGGCCCATGGGCCGTACAGCCCAAGGAGTCATCGGCATCCGGCTCCGCGAGAAAGATGAGGTCATCGGAGCAGTCCTTGCACAGCACGACAAGACCCTGCTCACCGTGACTGAACTCGGTTATGGCAAGCGCTCAGCATTTGAAGAATACAGCACTATCAGGCGTGGCGGAGTCGGCGTCATCAACATCAAAGTCACAGACAAAAATGGCAAAGCAGTCGCCATCAAGACCGTCAAGGACGACGACCAACTCTTGCTGATCACGCAAAGCGGCATCGCCATCCGGGTTCCGGCAAACCAAATATCAGTCATCGGCAGGAATACCCAAGGGGTACGGATCATCAAACTCGAAGAAAACGACCAGGTCACCTCAGTCGCAGTCGTGCAAGAAAAGGAAAACGGCAATGGGGCATAAGGCACTCGCACTCACGTTTCCTGGAATGACTCACGTCTGCGCAGCAGAAATCCAAGCGCTCGTGAAATCGTCAACTCGTGAAATTGGAGAAGGAGTTCTCTTTGACGCAAAACCTGAAGACCTGCTCGTGCTCTGCTATCGCGGCCAAAGCATCAGCAGACTTCTCCTGCTTGTGAGCGAAGGCACGCTCGAAGAACTATCAGTTCCCAAAGAATACCTCAAAGGAACGATTTCTTTTACCGGAAAGAGATCGACCAAGGCGCAACAGCTCGCCGAACGCATCCAGGCAAACAAAGTCTACAAGAACGCTGACGTGCCATTCTACCTCCACTTCGAAGACGATTATTATTGGCTCGGCATCGACCTCGGCGATGACCTGAGCAAACGCGATTACCGCATCTTCGTCGGCTCAGAAGTCCTGAAAGGCGTCACTGCGTTCGCCGCACTGCAGCTTGCAGGCTACGAAGCCAAGCACACCATTCTCGACCCATTCTGCCGCGCCGGCAGCATCATCATCGAAGCAGCGCTCAGTGCATTGCAGATGCCTGTGCGCTATTATTCCAAAGACAAGCTCGCCAAGATGTTCAAGGATACAGACACTGAGAACGTGTTCAAGGAACAGGACAAAAACATCAAGGAAACAATTCCTGGGAAGATTACTGCGCTTTCTGCGCAATTCCCGCAAGTCCAGGCGGCGCGCAAGAATGCCAAGATCGCGGGCGTCGTGAAAACGATCGATTTCTCACGCATTGAGCTCGAATGGATTGACACCAAGTTTGAGAAACAATCCATTGACCGCATCGTGACCCAACCCATAGAATTCGTGACCACCTTCCCGCCAGAAAAAGCAAAGAGGATCGCATCCTTGTTCTTTGAGCGCGCTTCTGCAATCCTGAAGAAGAATGGTACGATCTGTCTTGTCTTGAGGCAAGGGAAAGATACGTATCTCGAAGCAGTGAAAACACAGAACTATTCACTTGAACACGAACGTACCATCATGCAAGGAAAAGAAGCGTGGAATGTGCTCGTGTTCACAAAACCTTCCTAGAATGTAGACTTTGCTGTCAAGGAAGATTCGAAGACTTTAAGAAGATGCATATCAAGCACAAGCAGCATGCATGCAAAAGGCATTCCTTTTGAATACAACCAAATCACCAACTACATTTTCGTTGGCACCAATGCCTGCTGCACAATGCATTTCGAGCGAGAGCTCATTAGGAAAGGAATCAGGGCAGACATCAGCCTCGAGGACAAGCGCATCGACCAGCCTTGGGGCGTTTCCTACTTCCTCTGGCTCCCCACCAAAAACCATACTGCCCCGACTCTTACGCAATTGCGCATCGGCGTCTCGGTGCTTGACACGCTGGTCAAGAACAAGATCAAGACCTACGTCCATTGCTTGCACGGCCATGGACGCGCGCCCACACTCGTCATAGCCTACTTGATCTCGCGCGGGCTATCTGTGCAGAAAGCAATCGCGCTGCTCAAGAAGAAACGGCAGATCATGCACCTCGAAATGGTCCAAATCACGGCATTGCAGAAATTTGCGCGCTCTATTCGCTAAAATCGCCAAGTTGTATTTCTGGATTGTGTGTTGCCACGGAGAACCAGAATGCCCTGAAACCAATGATCTTCTTCTGCGTGGTTTTGTCAAAAATGGTTATGGTTTGTTTTTCGTCAACAGAAATATCCAGCTGATGCCCATTCACGACATCTTGCACATGTTTTTTCTCCAAAAGATCATCGAGAACGTATGCTTTCATAACCCCATCAACCGTAATTGTCCAGACGGGAGTCTTCGCCGGTAATCTCGCATCCTTGTTCTTGACAGGGAATATGACTTCATCTGATGCCTCGTAATCTCTATAGGGATTGCGCTGATAATCCCGCACGTATCCTGTTTCTGTTGACAAAATTTTCACGTCAGGTATTTTTTGGACTGTTGAAAACAGCAAGGTATCGGCCGGATAGAGCTTCAATTCTGTTCCCGCGAGAGGGCCGACTATTGCTTTGCTGAGAATTTGTGACCATAATGAATCTGTTTGCCGGTCATACATGACGAGGTTTGATTGATAGAGCATACCTGATGTACCAAATTCAAGTAGTGTATGATCAATCGTTCGTTCAAATACAAGCCCGGAAGCGCAAAGCGGGCAGAATGTGATCGCAAGCTGTTTTCCCCCTACAACGTCATTGACGATTTCATGCCAGATGAGAATGTTGAACGGGTAAAAACGTTTGTCACCGTTGACTTCAATGTACATACCTAGCGTATTGTCAGAAACAAATTCCTTGGCTTCTGTTCCATCAACAAATTTTGGATGATCAATTGATGGAATGCCGTCTTTTGGTGGCCCTCCTGATATGATTTCGTCAAGCGGAACCAGTGCCTTTGTTTCGTGCTGAATTGGCGTACATGCCGCAAGCATCAAAAGCATTAGCCACAAGCGCATATTCGTCTGTCCTTGTCCTTTGAATTCAGTTGCTTCAATTAATCCAAAATGGGGATTTATCCGAACGTAAACGTGTAGAGCTTGAAGCCGGTGCCTTGCACGTCGATTGTCAGCGTGTGCTGGCCATAGTCCTTGCCTACAATGACGGTGTACAAGTCTTCTGATTCCACATGCGCCTTGTTTGTTTCCACACCATCCACAAGCACCATGATCTCTGAACCTGGTGAGGACGCGACAATGTTCACGTTCTTCGCATCGTACTTCAGCACGATCTTGCCCTGCTCGCTGACCAAGCGAACATGGTCCTTGTCCACATACCACTTGCCCTGGAGATAGACGTTGTTCTGCTTCAGGCTCACAGGAATCGCATACATCACGAACTGTTCTGCAGGCAAACTCTCTTCATTGCCGAAATTGCCGCGCGTGAACTCATAACCGAGATAGATCTCCGGGGTATTGATCCTGAAGAAGTTCACTTCTTCCACGTTGACATCGGTCATGTCCAAGGGCATCCCGTCCTCGATGCAGAGGCGTTCCTTGCGTTCCATCAGGAGCTCACGGATTTTCGCCTCGGCGACATCATACTCACCCTCGCCGAAATGGTGCCACACGACACGCCCATCGATGTCAATCAGATATTTTGCCGGCCAATAGCGATTGTGCCAAGCGTTCCACGTCGCGTGATCGTTGTCGAGCACCACAGGATACCGGATGTCAAACTTCTCCACTGCCCGCTGGACGTTCTCAAGCTTCTTCTCAAAATCAAATTCAGGGCTATGGATTCCGACAATCTCTAGCCCTTGATCCTTGTACCGCGTGTACCATGCGGTGACATACGGAAGGGTGCGCTGGCAATTAATGCAGCTGTATGTCCAGAAGTCAATGAGGATTACCTTCTTGCCTACGAGCTCGGAAAGCGTGAATGACTGCGTATTGATGTATCCCTTGATGCCCACAAGCTCAGGAGCGAGCGACGCAGATTTGGGAGGGACTGCCTTCAGGATGCACGATTGTTCGGCTGTCTGCATTTCTTGTGTCGATGCATCAGGAACCGTCGGTATCACACGCTGCACCTCAACTGGCGCAGGCTTCTGCAGGTAAACAATCGCGCCAACTATCAGTAGCAAGACAATTCCGAGTGCGATGTTTCTGTTCATTCCAGCAAGAACTTATTCAGGAAACTGAAGCTGCCCGCGATCTCTGCAAGCCGACCAGTAAAGACCAGCACCCCAAGGATGAGCATGAGCACTCCCACGACGATGTTGAAGTATTTCAAGATCGTGCCATTGCGCTGCATCAGCTTGAGGAATTCCTGCGCGAACAGGCCGACCACGAGGAACGGAAGGCCCAAGCCGAGCGAATAGCCCAGCAGCAGGATGAAACTCTCACCTGGCATCGAAGCCGCAAGCGCCAGGATTGATCCAAGCACTGCTCCCACGCACGGCGTCCAACCGACCGCGAAGGCAGCGCCGAAGACAAAACTTGTCAACGCCCTGCTCTTGAACCGGTGCACGCGGAACTTGTGCTCAGTCTGCAGGAAGTGAAGCTTGAGCAACCCGAGTAAGTAGAGACCGAACAGGATGATGATGACTCCCGCGATCCTCCCCAGCCAGAGTTGCGCGGTATACGCGA
Source organism: uncultured Methanosarcinales archaeon (assembly GCA_964472615.1). Classification (GTDB taxonomy): domain Archaea; phylum Nanobdellota; class Nanobdellia; order Woesearchaeales; family ARS49; genus JAWAAW01. Next base: position 6,247 of record CAYYLN010000019.1, on the reverse strand, counting down.
CATTCGATAAGATGCTATTCAACAGCACGCCAAGCGCGGAAAACACCGTGCCAAAGCCAAGTACAAACAACACACTATGACCAAAGAGTTTCCATCGCGATGCTTCCTCAACCTTTGTTCCTGCCAAGTGGCCGAGGAATGCAGGAACAAGGGGAATCACGCAGGGCGCCAAGAACGAAACAATCCCTGCAAAAAAAGCGATGAAAAAAGTAATGTTGCTCATCGTTCCCTCACGCGAACTTCTTCAGCTCGCTCACCACACGGTCCGCCGTCCACGCCTCAGGGCTCTTCAGCACGACCTTGCCGTCCTTGATCACGACCTTGGTATGCTGGTACGGAATCTGATATTGTTGTGCCAGCGCGTCATGCTCAGGAGTTGTCAGGGCGTCTTTGTAATGCACACGGAAGCCCACGAAACGCGGATCATTCAAGTGCTCAAAGCCTGCCATCAATTGCGGATGTTCCTTCTTGCAAATGCCGCACCAGTCTGCGGCAAAGTCAATCAGGACAATCTTTCCTTCCTTCACTGCCTGATCAAAGGCATCCTTGTCCCAGTCCATATACGTGGAGGCGCTTGCCATCATCGATTCGCCTTCCATCATTCCTTCTTTCTCCATCTCTGCCATTTGTTCAGGCGTCCATTCGCCTTCCATCATTTTCTCCTTCTTCTTCATCTCTTCCTTTTCCATTGCCGCGACTTCTTCTGGCGTCCATTCGCCCTCCATCCCCTCTTTCGGCGCAACTTCCTGCTTTTCCATCACTTGCTGCGTGCATCCTGCGATGACGACCAGCAACGCGACCAAACCAATCAGTGCTTTCATGTTTCCCTCCTTAACTCCATGATATTTTGTTCAACGCAGCGAAAGCAACCGTCTGCAGGAGGGTGAGCACGAAGACGTGCATGCTCACCATGTCAACGTAGTAGTCCATGTTCGTGACGTAGAAATAAAACGACGTCACGTACTGGAGCAGGAACGCGATCGTGAACAGCAGCAATCCTGCCGTGAACATCGACCGCATCTTCGTCCAATTCTTGCCATAGACATACATTAGCGCCAACAGCATGAGAATGTTCACTACCGTCAGCGCGAATGTCGCCCACATGATTGCTTCCATAGCACTCACCACCAATTAGTTCTTTAAGTTCTTTTTCCCAACTTGTTCCCAAATTGATAGGAAATCATTCCAGAGACTTTCCATTTCCTGGGAAAGGAAATATGCTGCTCCATAACGACCTTTGTTGATCGTGGTCAAGATATTGTTGTCCTGCAACACGCGCAGGTGATGCTGGACAGTCTTATAGTCCAACCGCAGGGCTTGCGCGAGCTGATGTGCGTTCATCGGCCTTTTCTTGAGCGTCACCAGGATTCTTGCCCGTGTCTCTCCCCCACGCGTTCCCACGAGCAGATACCACACCAGATTCTTCATTATTGAGAGAAATCGCAGATACCTTTATAAACTTCATTGTTACTACTACGTATGGGTTGGGACCGCACTTGGCCGTCGGTGAGGGTCTGCGCTCGCTGAGGTCGCGCCGAACTTCGGTTCGGCTGACCTCAACTCGGGCTGCGCCCTCGTTGAGGAAAGTCTCCCCTCCCCTCATATGCTCTTGCGAGCTTGTGAGGAGCGTGCCACTCGCGGAAGCGAGTTCCCGTAAGGGAAGGCAACCGCACAGAAACGAGACCGCCCACGAGGAGGATGATGCCCGTGAAGTTCCTGGCGACAGGAATGAGCAAACCGGCAGACGTTCTTGTGGGAATGGGTGAAACGGCGAGGACTGGCTGGTGCAAGTCGGATTCCCGACGCTCAGTAGAATGCCAAGCCGCTTGTCCCTCGCAGCTCACTGCTGCGAACTCTGGTACTATCAGAGTTGGAAGCGGACACAAGGGAGCTTATGCGGACCCAACCCCTTACTTTCGTTAACTTGTGCGCTAGGACATCGTTAACCGAGTTACAAACGCACTAAATACCGAGGTAACCAATTTGGCTGACAAGAACCGCGTATCGATGCCGGCATCGACGGCAGGACTCACGCGCTATTTTGAGGATTACCGGAGCAAGATCGAGCTCAAACCCGCGTACATTCTGGTGCTTGCATTGCTCATCATGATCATTCTCCTGATCTTAAACGCGTACGGCAGCTCGCTGCTCGGGTTGTAGACCATGCTTCCGGGAATGAATCCTCGCGATCTCGCCAAAGCCATGAAGCGCCTTGGCATCCAGCAAGAAGAGATGGAAGCACACGAGGTCATCATCGCGCTCGCAGACAAGGAACTCGTCTTCAGTGATCCCCAGGTCGTCAAAGTGAATGCCATGGGGCAGATTTCCTTCCAGATCACCGGTACTCCTGAGGAACGACCCCGGGAAACGCCGATCACCGAGGAAGACGTCAGCACGGTGATGAGCCAGGCAAACGTCGATCGTGAACGAGCGATGGCAGCCATCAAAAAGCACGGTGGAGACCTCGCAGCAGCCATCCTCGAACTGACTGCAAAGAGCTAGCTCTTGGCAGTCCTATCGAAGAGCGCATTCACGAGCTGATCACGCTCTTCGATACGAGCAACGCATGAGCTCAACGCATGAAGCACTCGAACGTGCGCAGCAAGAATTGAAACGAGCAGACCATCTCACCTACGTCAGTCTCAAATACACCAGAACCGTTGACGTCCTGAAGAGCATCATCGAGCGCCTGATCGCGACCATGGACGGCGGCTTTGATGCCCTGTTGCACACGGCCAAAAGCGACGGCAAGATCCCTGCAGTGCCGACATTACCGCGACTGAAGGTCGAGGCGCTCAAGAAAGCCTATGCAGACCACCTCCAACTCAAGCCCTATCTCGACTTTTATCTGTTGCTCAGGAAGCTCGACAAGGCGCATTTTGCTCGTGCGCAGGAATACCGCAGGCACGTCACCATGAAGGCTGCCCTTGATGAGCATCATGTCGAGATCACCATCGACATCATCAACGATTACTTCCACAAAACCAAAGAATTCTTAACCGTGGTCGAACAACTCATCGAGCAAGAAGAATGACCGACCTCACATCCTCGCTCGGAAACAAAGGCTGGACTGCTTCGGACGTCAAGAAGACACGTGACATCCTCGCGCATGCAGAAGCCGAAAAAAGCACATCGCTTCTTTTCCTTGAACAAGCCGCGTTCTGGGTCGCGCTGTTCATCGCGATCATCGGCAACTTTGTCGTGAGTGTCGTCATCGTCCCCTTCCTCTTGTTGTTGCACGGCGTAAGCCTGTATTTGACGATCTTCGTCATCGGCGTAACCTTCGGCACACTCATCAATGTCCTCATCGGCTACATCGAAAAGCTCGGCGCAGGCAAGCACATCATCGCCGGAGCATTCATACCGGCGCTCGCACTCATCAACATCTATATCATCACACGCTTCTCCAACGACCTCGAGATCCTGCTGCAGCTCACGACACCGCCACACAGCCCGGTGCTCGTAAGCGTGGTCTACGTCATCTCGTTCGTGATTCCCTATTTGCTCGAACACTTCGACCACGTGAGGAAGAGGCGACTTTAAGCAGTTCTCTGGATGGTCTCTGTGCCTGAGGCACCCAATTCATATCATGATACTTAGGATACTTTTTTAAAGACAGCACGTGAGTTTTATTCTGTCATGGCGACCTTAGTATAGTGGTAGTATAGGGGACTGTGGCTCCCTGCGAGCAGAACTCCCTTGGCCCGGGTTCGATTCCCGGAGGTCGCCCTTCCTGCGTGGAGAGCATTCCCGGCGAACGACGGGCACGTCAACCGCAGTTGACTGCTGTCCGGAGGTCGCCCTCTCTGTCTCATCCTGACGCAACCTTTATAAACACCCCTCTGTCTTTTCGCGGTATTAGCCCGAGTCCAACGTGTTTGGGCGTCGATAGGGTTAGACCAGACTTGTGAACTGGTTTAATCGTTTTCTCGGGCTTACGGAAAAAAACATGACAAATCCAGTACCCCCTGTAAAACCTGCCGCTCCTCCCGCTCCTGCAGCGAGAGTTTCCGTTCCTGCGCCAAAAGGTCCAGAACTCAAGCACCTGGTCCGCATCGCGAACACTGACATCGATGGCAAGAAGACCATCTCGTTCGCGTTGAGCAAGATCAAGGGCGTGGGCATCCCGTTCGCGCACGCAGCCTGCCGCATCGCCAATGTCGACCTGCAGAAGAAGACCGGAGCGCTTTCTGACGCTGAAGTCAAGAAGATTGAAGAAGTCATCAAAGACCCGATCAAGGCAGGACTGCCTGCATGGTTTGTCAACCGACGCTATGATTACGAGACCGGACAGCACAAACACCTGCTCTCCGGTGACCTTCAGTTCGCCATCGAGAACGACATCAAGATCATGAAGAAGATCAAGTGCTACAAAGGCGTCCGCCACATGCTCGCACAGCCTGTGCGCGGCCAGAGAACACGCAGTAACTTCCGCAAGAACAAGGGCAAGGTGCTCGGCGTGCGCCGCTCGGCCACTGCAAAGGCCGCGTCAGGCGGAAAAACATAAAGGTGTTGTATGGGCAGTGCCAACGGTGGTTGGCTGGCCCATTTCATACATATCGGTGAACAACAATGGGAGATCCACGAAGCATCAAAAGCAAGTACAGCAGGCCAGGACACCCGTGGCAGCGCGAGCGCATGGAGGAAGAACGAGTCCTCGTGCGCGAGTACGGCCTGAAAAACAAGACTGAGATATACCGCACCCGTTCCCGACTCAAGACCTTCGCAGACCTTGCCAAGAAGCTCATCGCAGCACGCGGAACCCAAGCGGAAAAAGAAAAGCAGCAATTGCTCAGCCGCCTTGCACGCCTCGGGCTGGTCAAGCAAGGAGCACAACTCGATGACGTGCTCGGACTGCAGCTCAAGAACCTGCTCGAACGACGCCTGCAGACCATGATCACCCGCAAAGGCCTGGCGCGCAGCATCAACCAAGCACGCCAATTCATCGCGCACGAACACATCACGGTCGGCGGCCGCGTCATCTCAGCGCCGAGCTATCACGTCCCCCTCGACGAAGAAGCGGCGATCTCCATTATCGCAAACTCACCATTCGCGAATACCGCGCATCCTGAGCGCGCATTGCCGCCGAAAAAGCCTGAAGCGCCAAGACCGCCCAAAGACGACCGCCGCGGCCGCGGTCCCCGCGGTCAGCAACGCAGGCCGATGCAGCGCCGACCTCAAGGTAAACGCACATGAACTACACACCCATTCGCTGGGGCGTCGCACACATCTATGCCAGTTACAACGATACGATCATCCACATCACTGACATCTCCGGAACCGAGACCCTCGCGGTCGCATCCGGAGGAATGATGGTCAAGCGCGACTGCATGGAAAGCTCACCCACGGCAGCCATGATGGCAGCCAAGCGCGCAGCAGAAGTCGCGCGCGACAAGGGCATCGGCGGCCTGCATGTCAAAATCAAGGCGCCCGGAGGCCACAACGGCCCCCATAATCCTGGCCCTGGCGCACAAGCAGCGATCCGCGCACTCAGCCGCATGGGCCTTCGCATCGGCATCATCGAGGATGTAACGCCCATGCCGCACGGCGGCTGCAGGAAGAAAGGAGGCAAGCGAGGGCGACGCGTATGACTGGGAAGTGTGACGGGTAACATGAACATCGAATTCCTGAATCAGGACAAGAAAACCGGACGAGTCACGTTCCTCTTGAAAGGAGCGACACCCGCATTCGCGAACGTTATGCGCCGCGCCATGATCGAGAGCGTTCCCACCATGGCAATCCACGATGTCGAATTCCAGAAAAACAATTCCGTACTGTACGACGAAATCATCGCGCACCGCTTGGGTCTGCTCCCGCTCGAAACCGACCTCAAAGGATACACTCTACCCGCACAATGCAAATGCAATGGTGAAGGATGCGCGCGATGCACGCTCAAACTCACGCTCAAGGCAAAAGGCCCTGCGGTGGTGTACGCATCAGACATCAAGAGCAAGGACCCCCAAGTCAAGCCTGTGTATGGCGACATGCCGATCGTGAAATTGCTGAAAGGCCAGGAGCTCGAGCTCGAGGCAACCGCAAAGCTCGGCCAAGGCAAGGAACACGTCAAGTGGAGTCCGTGCCTTGCTTGGTATGTGTATGAACCCATCATCACCGTCAATAATGACTCACCGAAGTTTGCGGAATACAAGAACAAGTATCCTCCGCAGGTCTTCGACAAGACTGGAAAAATCGACAAGAAGCTCATCATCACGAACAATCTCGTAGATGCCTGCGACGGCGTCTGCCC
>CAYYLN010000018.1:0-14502 GCA_964472615.1 uncultured Methanosarcinales archaeon | reverse complement strand
GGGGACTAAGGGATTCAGCCATCTCTCACTCTCTGACTTCCTGCGCACAGAATTGCAGGAGCGCGGTCACGAGGTGAACCGCGAGAACCTCATCACGCTCGGCAATGAGCTCCGCGAACAATTCGGCAACGGCGCCCTCGCCTTCTTCACGATCGAAGGGATCGAGCCGAACAAGAAATACGTCGTGAGCTCCATCAGGCATCCCATCGAGGTCGAGGTGCTCAAGCGGCGCGGCAATTTCGTGTTCCTGTACATCGACGCTCCTGCCGAGATGCGTTTTGAACGCATGCGCGCCCGGAACAAGCCTGGCGAGGAATTCGCAACTCTCGAGGACTTCTTGGCGAGCGAGCAGCGAGAGTCTGGCGCGTCCGCAGCAGGACAACAGTTGCACAAGATGAAAGAGCTCGCTCAGGTCATTATCCCGAACACCGGCACGCAGGAAGAATTCAATAAGAGCATTGATGCATTCGTGAACGAATGGCAGCCCAAGCTGTACAAGCGGCCTGACTTGGACGATTACTTCCTTGGGGCAGCGAGGTATTTCGGAACCAGGGGGACGTGCGATCGCGGCAAGGCAGGAGCAGTTATCGTCCGCAATCGCCACGTGCTCTCGACCGGATACGTGGGCGCTCCTGTGAACCAGCCGCACTGCGATGACGTCGGCCACGAGTTCCAAACCATTCTCCACCCGGATGGCACAACGAGCAAGCACTGCATCCGCTCGGTCCACGCAGAGCAGAATGCCATTATCCAGGCAGCACAGCATGGCGCTTCAACCGAGGATGCAACCTTGTACTGCAAAATGGAGCCCTGCTACACGTGCGCTAAGATGATCGTCAATGCAGGCATCAAACGCGTCGTTGTCGAACGACGCTATCATGGAGCCCAACGTACTCGCGAGATTCTCAAGGACGCAAACATCAAACTTGTCGTGAAGTATGATGAAGTTGAAAAATATGCAGGTCAGAAATAAACCATGTTCGCGCTTTCTGAATACATCACGCTCCTGAACGACGCCCTGAAACGCAACGAGACTATCGTGTTCGGATGCACGTGCACCATTCGGTATTCAGGACGCGCAGAAAGTTTATTGGGTGAGGGGGACAGGATTGTGATCATCAAATCTGATAACGCCCTGCTCGTGCACCAGCCAAGCGGTAACGCACCGATTAACTACATGAAGCCCGGCACCGGCTATACGGCAAAATTCGAGGACAACAAACTCATCCTCAAGGCGACTAACATCCTGGAAAAAGAGAACATGGAGATCACGATCTACCGCGTGCACTTCTTCAACGCGCACAAGCTCCAGGACGGTCAGACCATTGTCGTTGCAGGCACTGAAGAAGACATGTCCAACATGCTTTATCGGAATCCGGAACTTGTTGAATCGGGATTCTGTCCTGTCTCGCAGGAAGAGCAGACAACGTACGGCTTCATCGACGTGCTCGGCACAGACAAGAACGGCGTGCTCACAGTTGTTGAATGCAAGCGCTATTGCGCAGACCTTTCTGCAGTCACGCAATTGCGACGCTACGTGGAAAAACTCATGGCGAGCAAAGGCATCAGCAATGTCAGGGGAATTCTTGCTGCTCCGAAGATCACGCCCAATGCTGAACAGATGCTCAAGGACTGGGGATTCTCGTTTGTTTCGGTCAAACCGCCGAAATACCTTGAGGATTTTGACAAAAAGCAGCAACGGCTGGATGTTTTCAGGTGAATTGCGTCAATCAATAGTAACAATACCGAAGAATTTCCTTGAAAGAACGTTCACAAGCGCGAGGCCAGCCGCCATAACGCCAAAACCCTGGATTTGTGCGGCGGTCATCATCGGCGCAATCAATCCCAATTTCACAGCGAAATCAGTGACTGTGTTGAATAAGATGATTACCAGCAGCAAGAATGCTATCCCTTCCCAGACGTGATCGGCAACGTGAACGGTGCGTATCATGGAAATGGGATATTAAAGATTTTCCAAATAAGATAAATCACCATAAGGTAGACAACAAAGCGTACAATTCTATCAATGACGTCCCATGTTGGCACTTTTGTCATCGCAACCGTGGATGATGTCGTTGTATTTAACTTTTCAGGCATTTTACGCCTCAATATTCTCATACCGTAATCTTTCCGGGAGCGCGAACGCATTCTGGCTCGTGATGAGCATCTTCTTGTCGTAATCGACCACAAGGTACCCTGCATCTCGGTATTTGCCTGGCAAGAACCTAAAAAACTGCTCTGGCCCTTGCTCGAGCAAGCGCAATGCTGTGCGATAATGGACGTTCAGCTGGTACCCCGTATTCTTGTATACGATGATGATGTGCACAAACGACATGCGCTGCCAGAAGATGCGCTTCTTAAGATATCTTTCTGAGAAAAAAGCGAAACAATTCCGGCGCTCAGCCAAAGATTTCCAGGATTTTCGTCTTGCTTCCGAAACCCGACACGATTCTGACCTGTTTTTTCAGTTTTTTCGAAAGAAATTTGATGAGTTCGAGGTTGGCCTTGTTGTCTTCAGACGGGGCGGCGATGGAAACAACGAGTGTACCTGCGGTCTGCTCAAGAATCGCGGTCTTGCGCGCGTTGGGCCGTACTTTTACTTGTAATCGCGCCATGTGTGCTTGCACTTCGTGCACTGAAAGAATTTTGTTGGCGGCTCATCGCCGGCACGGGTCTGGATTTCCCACGTGAATGCCTCATCGTTCTTGCATTTCGAGCATTCTGCCTCAGTCTTCGGATGCACCTCGATTTCCTTCTCGACCGCTGCGATCTCGCGCTTCTCTTCCTTGCGCGCTCTCTCCGGGATCTTCACCATCTCTGCATCGGCGCGATAGCCGCACGAGCACGCGAGCACGTGCCTGCCCTTCTCGTGCTTCGGCAGCATGATTGACTTGCATTTCGGACAGAAGAGCATCAGTTAACCAGCCCCACAAGTTTCAGGAATTCCACAAAGCCGATCTTGATCCAACCCAGCAAGGGGATGCGTACCATTGCCTTGCCGATCCTGCGCTCCTTGTCAATGCTCTGCTCGAACGTGGCAGAACCGCAATTGTGGTCTCCTTTTGTCTTGAACAAAGGATCGCCGGGCAAACCTTTTGCCTGCACAATACGATGAATGATCGGCTCATTGCGCGTATCTGCCCAGAACACCAAAATGTCGCCTACTGCCGAGTCCTTTGCACCACGCAAAATCATGATGTCACCTTTGTTGAAGCCATTGTGGAACGGATATTTCTTGAAATCATCAACGTTCACGCCATAGCTTTGATAAAGCTGCGACTGTGCAACGCGCTGCGAACACGAGGCATCAACGCAGCACTGCTCCCGCGTCCACCAAGTCTCGAATGAGCCATCGTGTTCCATGCTGCTGGACACCACTGCCACGATCGGAAAGCCTGTGCCGAACAAGAACCCCAAGCCGGGATAGATCACGAATTTGATAAGCACAAACGCGAGCACGATGTTCGCGATCCAGCTCCCGATGCTGTTGTCCTCCCAGAGAAACCACCAGAGCCAGCGCCAACCGCGGTTGGCTGGCCTTCCTTCGCCTTGCTTCGCAAGGTTTCTCCAGAACGTCATCTGTTTCTTTGCCATAGCGCACCTCACCCACAGGGGATTTAAAAGCTTTTTCGTCTGCATACATTTATAAATCAGTCCGACGATGATTTCCTCATGGGAGAAAAGCCAAAGGAATACTTCGAAGGAGTCCTGCAACTCCGGAACGCTTCAGATGAGGCCGTGGACTGGGTATATGATGAGATCCAGCGCACCGGCAAGACCCGCGTCGCCAAAGCAAAGGAGGTCACTGGCGGAATCGACCTCTACTTGTCCTCACAGCACTACATGCAGACCCTCGGCAGGCAACTTCAGCAACGTTTCGGCGGCATCCTCAAGATCACCAGCAGACTGCACACGAGGAGTTCGCTCACGAGCCGTGATGTCTACCGGATGACGGTGCTCTTCCGACAACTGCCCTTCAAGACCAGAGATATCATCACGTATCATGGTGAGCGCTGGAAGATCCTCAGCACGGGCAACCAAGTCCGTATCCAGAACGTGCAATCAGGCGAGAAAAAGCGCGTGCCCGCAGACAAACTGATCGCGTGAAATCACTCGCTGCGCGGTCATGGCAGAACGATGATGTTCCCGCGGCCTTTCTTGATCTTCTTGAGCTTGCCCTGTGCTTCGAGCTCGGCGATCATCAGGGAGATCTTTGCTTCTGAATACGGGATTACCCTGCGCAAATCCTTTTGCGTTGTTCGGCCGCCTTCCTTGCGAACAAACGCAAGAATTTCCTCAAGGTCTGCCTTGGGGCTCACCTTCTTCTCTTCCTTAGCAGGTGCTTTCTTACGTTTCTTCCAATACCACCATGCAAAACTGCCAAGTGCTGCCAGGATCAGGAAAGTGATTCCGAAAAGCGGGAATGGTTCAGGCTCATCGTACTCTGGCACGTCCAGAGTTTCGTTCAGCAGTTCTTCCTCAATCTCTAAGTCCGGAAAAAGAATGAGATCAAGCACATACATGCCTTCGTCCTTGATTCTGATGCGTTCATGCGTCACCAAGTCGAGCTTAGCATGTTGTGCAATGATCGTGTAATCGCCTTGCGCGACCGTGAACTGATAGGTGCCATTGCGTGATACCATCACTTGTTTGGGCGTGGTATCGATCTCAACCACTGCTTGGCTGAGCGTATTGAGTTCAAGATCATAAACACTGCCGTGGATGACTGCGCCCTGAACAGCAGCAGTTAAAATAAGCAAAAATGCGAGGAATACCGCCCAACAGCGCTTCATTGCATTTATTCGCACGAACAGATTATATAAAACTTTGTAAAGAGAAAAGAGATCAAATCAAGCTTTGTAAAGCTTTAGAAGACAAAATAAACCTTTATTTTTCTTGACCAAAAAGTGTCTTTATAAGATATGCTGCCTTAGAAGACCTTAAGCCCGTGCGCAAGCATGAATGCTTACAAAACTAATGGAGGTACAAACCATGAACGAAACAAAATGGGCAACATTGTTCGTGCTTGCCTTGTTCGTTACCAGCATCGTGCCTGTGGTCGCAGCCGAAGAAGGCAGTGATAAAGTCGGGATGACGCTGGAAACAGAGGCAAAAACAGAAGTCAAGGGCAGGATGAACAATGATGCCTTTGAAAAGGCACGTGAAGAGCTCAAAACACGCGCTGAAGCACAACGTGAAGAACTCAAGTCCAAGCGACTCGAGGCTCGTGCAAAGGTCGAGACTGGGCGGAAGAATCTCAGGGAACTCCAGCTGAATATGAAAGAGGAGTTCAAAGTTGACCAGGAACGACTGAAGGCACTCCGCGAGGAATACAAAGAGAAGCGCCAGGAATTCCGCGAGATGGGCGAGAAAGAACGCAAAGCACTGAGTGATATCCGCGGTGATCTCCGGAAGTGCGGCAGAAGCGACACGCCTGAATGCAAGGATATACGTGCCAAGGTACGCGGACAAGCAACATCATTCCTGAGCCACAAACTCGAGCTTATCATCGGAGTTCTTGGTGAGGCTCGTGTGCGCGTGGAAGACAATGCAGATGCAGTGGCAGAAATCGATGCCCTTGTTGCGGAAACAGCTGCTGCACAAGCAATCGTTGCAACTCTGGATGAGACCATAACCAAAGAAGAGCTCAAGGAAGCATCTCAGATCGTGAAGGAAATCGGACACAAAGCCCGCGCTGCCATTAAGAAAGGCGTTGGCAAGAAGGCAAGTCAGCGCATTGGTGGTATCATTGAGAAGATGAACCACCTTTCCAGAAAGTTTGATCGTATGATCGAACGCCTGGAGGCACAAGGCAAGGACACGGGTGCTGCTGAGGCCAAGAACGCAGAGTTTAACGCCAAGTTGGATGCGGCTGCCAAGCTGCACGCTGAAGCCAAGACTTTGTTCGAGTCCGGCGACCATGCTGGTGCAGCTGAGAAGATCCGCGCAGCGCATGCGGAGATCAAGACCGCACATCAGATCCTCATGGGTCTGATGCACGAGATCCGCGGCATTGGTGGCAGCGACGTGCTGGAAGAGGAATCAGAGGAAGCTGAAGAAGAGACCGAAGCGTCTCAAGAAACCTCGATCTCCGCAAGCACTGTGCTATCGACCAGTGCTGGCGGTGCGAGCACGGCTGTCGAAGGCGCAACGAGCACTGAGGCAGGCGTGACTGCAAGCACTGGCACCGAAAGCACGTCGACTGATGTGAGCGCTGAAACCAGTACGAGCGCTGATGTCATGACCTCAAGCGAGGTAGTGGTCGAGGCGAGCACTGACACGAGCATCGTGGTTGGTTAAACCTGCAAAAGGTTTAAAAACTGTCCACGATTACCGACTATTGGTGGTTGCATGAAAACACTACTCGTGATGATTACGGTGCTCGGATTGCTCGTGCTTGCCAGCTGCGCGCCCAAGGTGATGCCTGCCGCGCCAACAGCTACGGAACAAGCCGTAAATGATGTTGGCGGTGCAGTCTCAGATCTCGATACCTTGGCCGCTGACCTGGATACCAGCGATCTCAACGCGCTGGACCAGGAGCTTGCGGACATCGAGAACCTCGAGTTACAGTAAGCTTTTATACCCTTTTTCTTTTTTCTTTCTTCTATGATCAAACTTGACGGCACGCTCGGAGAAGGCGGTGGCCAAATCGTCCGCACGGCCCTTGCGCTTTCCACCCTGACGCAGCAGGCATTCCATATTACCGACATCCGCAAAGGACGCCCTGAGCCGGGCCTGAAAATGCAGCACTTGCATGCCATCAAGGCCCTGCAGAAACTCACCCATGCGCAGGCTGAAGGAGCAGCACTCGGCTCGACCGAACTCACCTTCATCCCCCAGCCCTTCAAGGGAAAATCACTTTCTATCGATATCGAGACTGCAGGCTCGATCACCTTGTTCTTGCAAGCAGTGCTCTTGCCGTGCTGTTTTGCAGATAAACAAATGAACATCGAGGTCATTGGTGGTACTGACGTTACCTGGGCAATGCCCAGTGATTATTTCCGCGAAGTGCTTGTCCCACACCTTCGTCGATGGGTTGCTCTTGATGTCAAGACCGAACGACGCAGCTATTATCCCAAAGGCAACGGCAAAGTCACGGTGCGCATCAAGCCGCGCATTGCACGCAACGATTTCCCGACGTTCGCGACATTCTGGCAAAAACTCCGTGAAGGGCAGTATTTGCAGCTTATTCAACAAGGGAATCTCATGTACATCAAAGGGATCTCACACGCTTCAAAAAGCCTGGAAAACGCCCGCGTTGCAGAACGCCAAGCGCACGCGGCAGAACACCTGCTTACAAGATATCATTGTCCGATTTCCATCAGCACAGAATACGCAGACACACTCTCACCAGGCTCAGGCATCACGCTCTGGGCAGTCTTCTCAAAGAACAAGGAAGATATTGATGTTGCACAGCCCATCATTCTCGGTGCAGACAATCTCGGCGAAAAAGGCGTCCCTGCTGAGACTGTTGGTCAGATCTGCGCGAAGAGACTCATTGACACGATCAGCTCAGGTGCGGCAGCAGATTCCCATCTCGCTGATAATCTTATCCCTTGGATGGCACTCTTTCCACCAAGCAGCCTTGCAACCAATCTGCTCACCCCGCACACCACGACCAATATCGAGGTCGTCAAGAAATTCATGCCCGTTCACTTCGATGTCGCCGGGAAGTATCTTATAACATCGCGAGCTTGATGCTCGTCTTGATATCTCTGATCTCGTACGCGAGCTGCCTGCGGTCTTCTTCGTTCAGCTTGCGCGCAGCCTGCTCAAGATCAGTGAGAATCTTCAATGCTTCGGTGACGTTTCCTGACTGCACATTGTTCCGTGCACTTTCAATCATCTCTTGTAACTCATCCTTCGCAGTCGCTTGTGGCTTGGTGCTTATGCGTGCGGGCCGTTCATGAGCAATCCGTTCCTCGCGCCTAGTCACGGCACGGGCAGGTGCGATGCGTACAGCCCCGCGGCGCGCGCCCATCTGTTCGAGACGGGTAATCTCGCGGGTGAGCTGTGCTGCTTCGCGCCTGAGCGCAGGAAGTTCCTTGCGCAGCTGCTTGACCTGGTCTGCAGCAGCGAGAATCTTCTTCGCGGTCTTTTCCTGCTCGACGACCCTTGATTCGCGGTCAGCGATGCTCATGCGCAGCTGCTGGACGATCTTCTGCTCCTTCTCGAGCTGTTTGACACGGCCGAGCACGGCGTTCTCTTCCTTATCGAGCTTGAGCTGATCCTGTTCGAACGCCTTGACCGAACTCAGGATCTCCTGCTCTTTTTCCTTGAGCGCGGCAAGGTCTGCCTTCACGAGGCGCTGGAGATCTGTCTTCTGCGTGCTCAAGAAGTCCCGCTCATCACGCAATGATGCAGCCTTGACATCCCATTCCTGCTGGAGGTTTGCCAATTCGGCCTTGCGTTCTGCGACCGTGGTTTCGATCTCGTCCTTGGTTTTTCGTAAGTCCTCTAGCGTCTCCTTGAATGCATTCTGGTGATCAAGCCAGTCCATCTCCCGCTTGAGCACGTTCTTTTCCTTGCGGTCAATCTCCTGCAGCTTCTCGGTCGCGTCCTTGTGTTGGTCTTCGACTTGGTGCTGCATCTCTGCGATGTGGCGCTCGGTCGCGCGCAATTGCTCAAGCTTTTGATTATTCTCGGCAATCATGTTGCGCACGTCTTCAACGTATCTCTTTTTTTCTCCCACTGCGCGCTGGGCCTCTGCTTGGGTCTGCAATGCCTGCTGGATGATCCGCTTTGATTCTTCTTCGGTATTGCGGTACCGCTGCAGTTGCTTCTCGCGCTTCCGGATATCCTGTTCTTTCGCAGTGATGCCCTCTGCTTTCTTTCCGAGCAAGGCATGCGTGCGTTCCAATGCCTTGCCGGCTGCGGTGAGTTCTCGTGTCCGTGCTTCCAAACGGTTCAGTGTTCGCGTGCGTTCTGTAAGCTCGTGTTCTGACCTCGTGCGCTCTTGATGGAGTTGTGCAAGCTTTTGTTCCTGGGTCTCAATCAGTGCGGCAAGCCGCTTGCTTCTGTGCTCAAACGGCACGGTCGCGTGCTTGATTGAATCTTCCAATTGTTCCGCGTGCTGCTTGCGCGCCTCAATTACATCCTCGCGCTGCAGCAACGCCTCTTCCTTCTCTGCGAGCAATCGGCGTTTTTCCTCAACGAGTGCCTGATTCCCCTGTATTTCCTGCTCTGCAGCAAGGATACGGGCTTCACGCGCGCGGAACGTTGATTCTTCCTTCTTGAACTCTTTCAGTCTCTGTTGTGCTTCGGACTGCAACGCAGCAAGAATCTTCTGCTGTTCGAGAATATGCTGGTCGAGATTGGCCGCAGCTTCCGTTTTCCTCTTCAGCTCTTCAATAAGGCGCTCAACTTCGCGCAGCTCACGTTGCTTCTGTTTCAGGGTGAGCGAGACATCTTCCAGCTGGGCTTTCCGCTCCTGCGGCGATGCCCTGCTGAACAACCCAAACACCGCCGTGGTGCCACCACCCCGTGGCAGACTGACCTTCACAACCATCGACGATGCGAGCGCAGACGGCTTTAAGTATTTTTGTTGTTCCTCCCCGATGGAGACGCGCAGCAGGGCAACGAGATCTGACTTCCACAAATCGCGCCAACGCTGCGCATCAGCTGGCGTGGGAAATAGACGCTAATTCCACAAGCTTTTTAAGCATATCCCTTCGGGTGAGGAATATGACCACGCCAGCAGAGCGCTGCAGTTCATGCAAGACCTCGATCACGAACGTCCAAGGAACGGTCAAGTTCCAATGCCCCTCCTGCAGCAAGCAGGATATCATCGGCTGCGAACGCTGCAGGCGCCTTGCAGCAAAATATGCATGCGCGAGTTGCGGGCTTGAGGGTCCGAACTGAGATGACTGATCCTGGTATCGCAAAGCCCAAAAAGGGCGCGCAAGTCGTCGTGACCATCACCATCAATCCCGACAGTCCTGATGTCGACCTCGGGAAACTCGAAGAAGCCGCCACGAGCGAAGTGGCGAACTACGGCGGTACCATGTACAAAGTCGAACTCGAACCTATCGGCTTCGGTCTCAAAGCGATGAAGCTCATATTCACGATGGATGAATCCAAAGGCACCCCTGACGAACTCGAGCAGAAACTCGCAGGACTCGCAGGAGTTGCGTCTGCGCGCGTGACGGATGTGCGTCGAACCATCGGGTGAATGATTTGGCAATGTCAAAAAAACCAACACAAGAAGGGCGTGCCCGCGGGCATTCTCCAAGAAAACAGCAAAAGCAGATGCTTTCCGTGGTTGTTCTCGCTGCCCTCATGATCATTGGTCTCTGGTATTTCTTCCGTATGCCCCTGCCTGCACCTGCACCTGTAGAGAATGTCACGCCTCCGGTTACCGGCGTACAAGCATTAGACCTAGTATCCATCGAGTATGTCATGACGCTTGTTGATGGCACTGTCGTGGACACCAACAATGCGACACTTGCCCAAGCATATAACCTGAGCACGTATATCAAGGGCCCTTTCCGCTTCGTGGTGGGTCAGAGCAACAAACTCATCGGATTCGATAACGCCATCATCGGGATGGAGCTCGGCAAGACCATGACACGACTGATCCCTGCGAGTGAGCCCGTTCTCGTCCTCACCAAGGATCTCACGCGCAGAGTTGTTCGCAACCAACCCTTCCCACGCTTCCGCGATCTCTCTGAACAGAAATTCACCAAGGCATTCAACAAAAAACCAATCATCGGTGATGTGGTTGTCCACGAAGACCAGCCCTTTTCCTTCAAAGTCATTGATTTCACGAACGGGACAGTCCGTATCGAACCAAATGTCCAAGAACGCCAGCACCTGACGCTCCCTGGTTATGAATGGGAATCAGAAGTGCTTTACAAGACCCACGATGATGTTGTGTTCAGGCATAATCCCAAGCCTGGCCAGATCATCACGACAGAATTCGGACCTGCACGCGTGGACCTTGAGCCAGGTATTCTGAACATCACCTATCTGGTAAGCCTGGATCAAGAACTTACGTATCACGCCACTGTGCAAGGAACAGGCAGTATGCCCTACCAATTCCGCATTACAAGCCTCACGGACAAGGATTTCACCCTCACGCGCATCAACTATTTGCCGCAGGAAAACCTGTTCCTGACCGCGCGCATCTTGGAATGGACTCCGGATGCGAAGAAAAGTAAATCAAAGAACGTATGAACTCATTCTTTTCACTTCTTCTTGGCGTGGTTGATTCCACTGTTCGCACAAA
This sequence comes from uncultured Methanosarcinales archaeon, assembly GCA_964472615.1. Taxonomy (GTDB): domain Archaea; phylum Nanobdellota; class Nanobdellia; order Woesearchaeales; family ARS49; genus JAWAAW01. Next base: position 3,275 of record CAYYLN010000018.1, on the reverse strand, counting down.
CCGTTGAACAGAATACATAGGGGGTATGATCGATCTCACGCTCGGCGAGCCTCGATTGATCCTGGCTGAGCACCTTCCCGCACTGCGCGCAATGCGCAAGCTCGGGCTCGTCCTCGCCCCGGGAAAATCCCTCTTCCCACGTGCCGACCTCATCCTCTTCGAGCAGTTCTTCCCGGCCCTCTTCAGTATACACATCGATCTCTTTGCCGCCAATGTGCATCTTGTGCTCGAGCTCATCCACGGTCTCGTCATGTTCTTCGTGCTCCTTGAAGCCTTCAGGCTCTTCTGCGATTTCTTCATCTTCCACCGCTTTCTTGGGCTTCTCAAAGATGCTTTCCTTCTTTTTGGGCATGGTTCAGGTGCGTTCGCGTGAGTTTATTAATTTTTCGTGAAGAATGTGTGAATGTCCGGCAACGGATTCGTTGTGATCTTCAGCCTCCAATCGCTCGGGAAACACGTGAAGTATCGCGGCCAGGCATATCGCTCGTCCAGAAACACGATGACTCCGCGATCTGTCTCTGAACGGATGCATCTGCCGGCATTCTGCATGGTTTTGGTGAGCGCGGGCATCGTGTACCCATAATCCCAGCCTTTGCCGAACTTTTTGTTGTAATAATCGATCAACTGCTGCGTCTCAAGATTCGGACGGTCCAAAGGCAGGCCGACGACGATCACTGCCTTGAGCAAGCCAGGCAGATCAATGCCCTCACCGAAACTTCCTGCAGCAACTGCCAACAGCACTGCTCCTGATTCCTTGTATTTTACGAACCGGTCGAGAAATTCCTGCTTTTGTTCCTTGGTCATGTTCGGCTGTTCCAGGAACAGGGTCTTTTGGCACCGTGCAGAAAACGCGATGCTCACCGTGTCACGGATCTGGTAACTTGGGAAAAAGATCGCCACACAACCCGGGATTGCCTGCACCAGCTGCGCGCACTGCTCAGCGATATTCTTGAACTGCGTGTCTGAGCGTTGCGAAAATTTTGTTGTGGTCCGCGGCACGACCAGTGCAAGCCGATTCTCGACCGGGAACGGCGACGGGTATTCCTTGGTGACGCGCTTGTTCGCAGGAATGGCGAGCAGGTCAGCAAACATCTGCACGGGCGAGAGCGTGCCTGACATCGTGATCGTGCAATACGCCTGCTCAATGAGTTCTTTTGTCGCGTTTGACGGGTCAAGACAACGATAACTCAGCTGCAGATTATTGTCCTGCTTGGTGAGGATGCGCGAGAATCCTTCGTCACCCTCTGGCCAGCGGTCCAGGAATTCTGCGATCGTGCCCAGCATGCTTTTCTTCTGATCCTCGCGGATCATGTCTGCAGCCGCATCAAGCTTGGTGATGAATTCCTCGATATCCGTGAACGTTGCGACCGCCTCAAGCAATGTTTCCTTCTTCACAAGTTTCTCGCCATTGACCTGCAGATGTTCAGCGAGTTTCTGCAGCGCAGCCTCGAGCTCGCTCAGCAATACTGCGAGATCGTCATAGCCGTATTTCCTTGCTTCCTTCATCGCACCCCGGATGAGTCGGGACGAGATGCGCTGCGTCAGGAGTTCGCGCGCGCGTGCCGGAAGATTGTGGCCTTCATCGAAGATGATGATTGCCTGTTCGAGCTTCTTGTTGATCTTTTTCAGGAACGATGCACGGATGCGCGGGTGCAAGAAATAATAATAATCCGTCACGATGACTTTTGATTTTTTCGCGAGCATCAAGGACAGCTCGTAGGGACACAACATCTTTTCACTGCTGCGCGCAATGACCTGTTCGGTGGGCAACGGGGCTTCCTGCTCGAATTCCTTGAGCACAATATCGCATTGGATATTCTTCGGATTGCGCGCATTCGTGTAAAAATCACACTTGTTGCTCTCACGCAACGCTTTGCAGTACGTGAAAAAATCATTCGAGCGCATGGTGTTCACACCCTGTTGCGCACACATCCATTTCTTGCCGATGATCGATGTTGCAATGAACTGCGTCCCGTGTTTCTTTTTGATCGCCTCGAGCGTATCGAGCACGATCTTGTGCTGCGTATGCCGCGATGTCAGGAAGAAAATGGTGAGATCGTGCTGCAATGCCTGTGCGAGCGCAGGACTCAATGCTGCTGCGGTCTTTCCCAGGCCTGTTGGGGCATGCGCAACAAGATGCTTGCGCTGCTGGACTGCGTCAGCAACATCATGCATGAGGCGCTGCTGCACATCCCGAACTTTCTCGTGTGGGAAAAGAATGCTCATGCGTCACACCAAAAGCGTCTCACTTTATATGTTTTATGAGAAAAATTATCGACGATAAAAGTCACAGGATATGCGCATTTCACCACCCTGTTCGAAAGATTTAAATACAAATCAGGTAATGATGGGACAAGTCGAGCAGCGTTCATCGGGGGTTCGGATCGCGATCTGAAACAAAAAAGGTTTCGAAACGAAACCTGACGCCGACAAGAGTCGGCGGAGGTCTCGATTCGCAGTGCGAATCGAAACCAACGCCAAACCGAAGTTTGGCGGGGTCTCGAAAATTGCATCGCAATTTTCGAAACCTTTAAATAACTCTTACATCATAATGATTGTATCATAGATAAGCAAGAGGCCAGTTGGGGATGGTTGTGAAAAACAAGGAAATCTTTAGCGTGTTCTTCCGCGAGAAACCAGCCATGATGCTCGTCGAGCTCAAGAATGCCAAATCAGAGGTCTATGCTTCCTCGTTGGCAAAACAGATTGATTGCACGTATTCACACGTCGTTAAGATCCTGCAGGAGATGGAGCGCGAAGGACTCATCAACTTTGACAAGCAAGGTCGCTTGAAGCTGCTCACGCTGACTAAAAAGGGTCAAGACATCGCCTCGCGCATCGACGACGTGCGCACGATTCTGTGAGTATTCTGATTCATACATGATTTCTTGAAGAATGAAAGGAAGAAAATAAAAAAGAATATTATTCCGTATACATCTTCAGCTTGGTGGGATCATATTTCCAATCGATTGCAAGACGTCCGGTGCGCTTGTAGTACTTGATCAGGCGCCGGATCTTGGATTCGGTCAAGAGCAGACCGCGCTTCGCAGCTTCGTCCTTCTTGTTTGCTTCCTGATGCTTCCTGATCGCGATGGACTTGCGCATCAGCGCGACCAAGTCATCCGGCAGCTCAGGCATCAATTTCTTCTCGCCGAGAATCTTGGAGATTGACTTCTCTGTCAACGACTTCACGTCAGGAACGCCAAAGGTGTCGCGCAGCACCAAGCCGATCTCTTATCCGGTCTTGCCTTCCTTTGCGAGCTTGAACACGAGCA
>CAYYLN010000017.1:0-14642 GCA_964472615.1 uncultured Methanosarcinales archaeon | reverse complement strand
CCCAGAGGAGGATGACATTCCTGCGGTTCTTGTCCAGCCCTGGAAAGCGGGGGTCCGCCTTGATGTAGTCATACATCCGGTTGAAGTCGCACGTGGCCATACGGTAGATCTTGACCGTAACGCGCTCGCCTTGTGCCTGGGCAGAGAAGATGTTAGCTTCTTTGCCGATGCTGATGGGCCCTTCGAGTCCGTCGAGGGCTCCTTTGCTGATGAGCTTCAGGATGGTGACGTTCGTGAAGTTGTCAAAGACTGCCTTGTATGTTTTTTTTCGTTCTTCAGGATGCTTCACGCGGACCATGGATATTTAAAACAGGGACAGGGTATATATAGCTATCCGCCTGCGTTTTAAAAGGAAAACAGAAGCTTTATATATACTTGTAACATATAGTTTACACTAGTTAAAAGGTCACAAATACAGCCCGTCACCGAGAGAACCCCGTAGAGCGTACGGGAAACCAAGCGATGAGTCCGGGGGGTTAGTGGCGTGGCTACAGGCCTTTTAATCAAGTTACGATAACCAAAGTGAGACTGTCAAGAACCATTCACCATTATCCAATCATATTCCTTCATTTTGAAGGGAAAGAAAGCCAGGAATAGCCGAAAAGAAGCCCGAAACGGACGATTTCAGCCATTGCTGGCAGGACTGGTTCTGACAGGACTCGGACAGCACAATGAAGAATAGGGAGGGTGTACCATGGGAAAGATCAGTCCTGTTTCATCAAAGTATATCGTCAACGCGCACATCGATATCGAAGGCGTGGTCGACAGACCTGACGTCATCGGCGCCATATTCGGCCAGACCGAAGGCCTCCTCGGCAGCGATCTCGAACTAAGGGAACTGCAGCGTTCAGGCCGTATCGGCCGCATCGAAGTGAATACCGAGACCCGCGGCGGCAAGACCGCAGGCAATATTGTCATTCCTTCTTCGCTGGACAAGGCAGAGACCGCGATTGTGGCTGCCGCGCTGGAAATCATCCAGCGCATCGGTCCCTGCAATGCCAAGCTGAAGGTCATGAATATCGAGGACGTGCGCATCAGCAAGCGCAACTTCGTCGTCGAGCGTGCCAAGGAGCTCTTGCGCACGATGGTCGACAGCGTGATGCCAGACTCGCAGGAATTGGCAGAGGAAGTCGCGCAGTCTGTCCGGGTGATGGAGATCACCGAGTACGGACGCGACCGCTGCCCTGCAGGCCCGGGCATCGATGACGCTGAGGAAGTCATTGTCGTGGAAGGCCGTGCTGACGTCCTGACGCTCTTGAAGAACGGCATCAAGAACGTCATCGCGATGAATGGCACGCAGGTGCCGCAGACCATCTGCGACCTGAGCCGCAAAAAGGATATCGTCGTCTTTCTGGACGGCGACCGCGGCGGCAACCTCATCCTGAAGGAACTGCTCAACATCGCTGAGATTGATTTCGTGGCCCGTGCTCCGGATGGCCAGGAAGTTGAGGAGATTTCCAAGAAGGAAATCCACAAGGCCTTGCGCAGCAGGATCACGATCGAGCAGGCAAAGCTGGAGCTCGCGTCGAATGATACGTCGCAGAGCATCCGCAGACCCATGCTCCGTGAGACCACGCAGCGCGTACAGCCTGCAGCCCTGAGCCGGGTGATGCCGCAGCAGCGCCTGCAACCCTTGGCTCGTCCGACCACGGAACGGCCTGCGCCGGTCGCAGTTGCTTCTGTCCCTAGCGGTAAATTGAATACCGAGGAGAAGAAGCGCTTGGGCAGCATGCTCGAGAACCTGATCGGCACGCGTGGTGCATACTTGCTGGACACGAAGATGAATGTCTTGGGCAAGGTGCCGTTCACCGAGCTCGGAAGCACGCTAAAAAGCCTGAATTCAGGCGTCTATGCCGTGGTCTTTGATGGTTCTGCAGACAAGGACATCACCGATGTCGCTGAGAAGGCCGGCGTCAAGCACATTGTCGCAATGGACACCAAGGTCAAGGATGCTATCGTCAATATTGTGACTGCTGCTGAGCTATAAACGATAGTTTCTTTTTATTTTTTTTCTTCTAAGCATATATCTTTTTATAGCTGCTGTACCCTGCTATTCCCGTGGCGTACGAGATCATTCTGGGGCGCGAGGAAGCTGAGCGTGAAAAGTTTGGCGCGTTGGGCACCGTGCTCATCGGCAAGCATTACGTGCAGATGGGCCAGACGACTGCGCTCGCGCAGAATATCTATCTCGATCTCAACCGCGCACATGTCGTCTTTGTCTGCGGCAAACGCGGATCTGGAAAATCGTATTCGCTCGGCGTCATCGCAGAAGGCATTGCAAACCTGCCTGAAGAACAGCGTTCACGTCTTGCGGTCGTTCTGCTTGATACGATGGGCATTTACTGGACCATGAAATATCCGAACCATAAGGACGAGCATCTCCTGCAGCAATGGGGTTTTGAAGGCAAGGGCATTCCCGTCAGGATCTTCACGCCGACAGGATTTTTCAAGAAGTACAAGGCAGAAGGCATCCCGACAGATGTGCCGTTCTCGATCAGGCCATACGAGTTGACGCCAGAAGACTGGAATTTGACGTTTGATCTCTCGCCGAATGAGCCATTGGCCATCTTCATTGCGCGCATGGTTCTCACTTTGCAGAAGGACCGCGATGATTACGACATTGAGGATATCATCGAGGCAGTCCAAGCAGATCCCAAGGAGGAAGAGCACATCAAGAATGCGGCCTTGAACCGGTTCAAGAGCGTTGAGGCATGGGGTGTGTTCTCGCGCGAGGCAACGCCATTGAAAGACCTCATCCAGGGTGGCCAGATCAGCATCCTTGACCTGAGTCCGTACGCAGTGATGCCGGGTGGCTGGAAGATCAAGCATCTCGTCATCGGTCTTGTGGCAGAGCGCTTGTTCATCGAGCGCATGGTCGTGAGGAAGAATGAGGAATTCCAGAGCATCCATTCCGCAATCCATTACTTGATCACGCAGGAAGAGGAGGAAGAGGCGCGTTTGCGCGGCAAGGAGATGCCGATCGTCTGGCTGATGATTGATGAAGCGCACGAATTCCTGCCTGCGCAGGGCAAGACCGCGGCAACAGATGCGTTAATCACGCTGCTCCGTGAAGGCCGCCAGCCAGGCATCGCTATGGTCATGGCGACGCAACAGCCGGGCAAGATCCATACGGATGCCATGACCCAGTCGGATATTGTGCTTTCACACCGCCTTACGGCAAAAGTAGACACTGATGCCATGGGCAGCATCATTCAGAGTTATTTGCGCAGTACGCTCGACAAGGAGCTTGCGTTACTGCCTAGGGTCGCAGGCGCCTGTATTGCCGTTGATGACGTGAACGAGCGCATGTATCCGATGCAGATTCGCCCCAGGTTCAGCTGGCATGGTGGTGGAGCTCCTACTATCGTTGAGGAAAAGAAGAAGGCATTGGAATTCTAATCGGTTTCCGAGCGGTCCGAAGGACACGAATGCTCATAAGAAATCAAAAGAAAATGAAAAAAGAAATGCTACACGTTCACTTCGACGGTGTCACATCTGCATCCGTGATGGTGTTGAACTCAAGGTCGTTGAACTTGTACTTGATGGTCTCTCCTGAGCTCGGAATGACCCAGATTTCGACCGGAATGCCATAAGTGTCGTCAACCCAGACAAGATAATGCTTGCCGGCATCATCATATTCGACCTTGGTCGTGGCACGGTTCTCGTGCACTTCAGGACCGGTTATGGTCGCAGTCATCGGAATGGTCTTGAGCCATTCGTACGGTGTCTTCCTGCGATAGTTGTCGTAATTCAAGTCGGCGTAAGTCTTTTTGGTGTTGTCGCCTTGTGGCCAGAGGCAGCGCTTGCGGCTCAGGCACCTGCCGACGATGGTTTTGGCGCTGGTATCGAGATAGACGGTATCCAAGTAGGTGGACGGGTCGTACGGGTCATACTCGTAGAGACTAATCTTGATCTTCGTGCCTTTGACCGAGATGGTGTCCGGTTGTTTCTTGTCGGGCAGGATCAGTTCGAGATACTTATAGCTCTTGAGCTTCTGGTCAGCCCTGTTCAACAAATCCTGCAGTTCCTTGGAGACCGTGGGCACGGGCTTGACTTCGACAGGAATTGGAGCAGGCGGCACTTCTGCAGGCGGCGTCACCACAGGTTGCACAGCGGGTGATGCCGTGGGTGCAGGCGCTGCGGGCGGCGTTGCAGGTGCGCATGAGATCAACAAGAGCACAAGTGCTGCGACGATAATGGCTGCGTATTTCATGGTAACCCCCTTACTTGATTGGTCTTGCTGCGAGCTGCGCGTCAGGAGACGCGCGTGCCATGGATAGCATGGAAGCAAGGAACATGCAGAAGAACACAAGAGCGAATGAGGCAGCCATCGGCCAGGAGAACCGACTGATATAGAGAAGTGAGACAAAGAAGCCGATGATGCTTGCAACCATGAATCCTGTGGTCAAGGGAGCCCATTCGCGCGCACGCGAGGGAAATTCAGGACGCACGTCGCTTCTGATGGCGCCGTGCTCATGGACGCGCTGTTTTGCCATAGCCATTTCCAAGAGTTTGTGCTATATAAACATTTCTAGTGAAACGTGATAAACGTCAGCGCGTCAAGATGCTTGCGCGCTTTCTCGAGCTTTGCCGTGAAGTCATCCATGAATGACGTTATCTTCTCGCAGGCGATCTGCTTAAGCTCAGACGTGAGCATCTTGCCGCTTTTGTAGTCCTGGTAAATCTTGTTGAGTTCCTTGTCGTCTTCGACCAAATGCATCTTGAGGAACTCGAAGACCATGTCTTTCTCGACTTCTGCGCCGAGCTTGCGCTGTTCTTCGATGGTCTTGCGGCCTCCGCTCACCGCTTTCATGATCTTTTTGCACGCTTCCTTGGAATCCTCAGGCAGGTCAATGTTTCCAGCAGGCCGTGACTTGCTCATCTTGAGCTCTCCGGTCAGGGAAGGCGTGAACTTGTGGTAGATTCCCGCAGGCGGAACGAAGTTGTGCGTGCTCTTAGTCCGAGCCACGACGTCGCGCGTGATGCGGATGTGCGGATCCTGATCGATTCCGACAGGAATGACGCCCGGCATGCGCTCCGTGAGCTGTGAAAAGAGGATGTCTCCGACTTGGGTCACGGCAGCCATGATCCTGCTGGGATCAGCAGAACCGTACACTGCCTTGAATTCGTTGAGCGTGATCTTCTGCGCGGCTTCATATGCCAAATGCACCACATCCTTGTTCTCGCTTTGGAAGTAGAACGTAGTCTTCTTTGGATCAAGGCCGAGCGCGATATATGCAGGAATATGGAAGTCGATTGCGCGCTTTCGGGCAGTCTCGAGCGAGATTCCCCGGGTCGTGGCTGCTTCGAGATCTGCGATAAGGATGGTGGTCTTGGCACCATGTTCCTGGAAGTACTGCATTTGCTCCACGACCATCTTCGTGCCGAAGTGAATCTTGTCTGCAGTGGGCATGATGCCGGTGAGCGCGTAGTAGGGTTTCTTTTTCTTGATGCAGTCCGCGATCACTTTCTGATCACGTGATGCGAAGACAACTCTGCGCCGCATCAACCGGTTTGGTTGGGGAAAGAGCGCAGGGTCAAATACCTCGAGCCCGAACTGCTTCACGATTTTTTCATAGTCTGCATGAAGCTCTGTGCCCCAGGGATCGATCACGAGTGCCATGCGCCTTACGGGGTTCATTCGGCTTTAAAAATCTTCTCCACGAGAATGAGCGCGTCTGGCCGCCGCGCAGGGAAGACTGCAAGATTCATCCTGAGGTGAAAGCAGTGGCCTGAGTCAGCGATGGATAGTGTCCGTTCAGTGAGCCATTGGTCTTTGTCAAAGCGGATGAAGAAATTGAACTCGTTGTCCAAGCGCGACTCTTTCTGCGTGAGGAGGATTTCCTTCTGCTCCGACGTAATCCTTGCAAGGAGCCATTTCAGGAAAGCATTGGTGTGTGCAGTCTTGGTGAGCGTGATGGCAATGATATGGATGGGTTGCTCGTTGAATCCTTTGGCAGTTTCGTCCTTGACCAGAATGTGCTCCTCGTCAAGGTTCAGCGGCACAAAGTCAATAAGCGCTTTCCGGATAGTCGCAATGTCTTCGCCGTCCCCTGTTTTGGCAAAGACAGAAAGCATCACGCTGTTGAGGAATTTCATTGCTTGACCCAAAAAGGTAGATGTCAAGAACCGTCAGCGGTTCTTGAGCACTTGGCATTTTTACTGACGGTGAAAATGCCAATGTTTATATAAGCTTTCGCCGACGCGTTGAGTATGAAGCATAACTGGCCGGTCACCGTGATCCTGGTGTTCTTGTTCCTGCTCGCACAAGTGGTTGGCCTTGCGGTCATTCATTCCTATGTTGATGTCGTGAAGACAAGCCAGACTGGCAAGGTTGAGTGGAAAGCATTACCATCAATCGGCGGTTATGGGATTGACCGTCCTCAGGCAGCGCCAACCACGTCAGTGGTCTATATTTTAGCCGCAGTGCTCATCGGAACCATCCTGATCTTATTGATCGTGCGCTGGAAGAGTGTGATGTTGTGGAAATTGTGGTTCTGGCTCGCGGTCTTGTTGTGCCTGCACATCGCGTTTGCTGCATTCATGTCAAGCGCGTATGCGCTCGTGCTCGCCCTCATCCTCAGCACCCTAAAGGTCTTTCGTCCAAGCGTGATCGTGCATAATGCGACTGAGCTGTTCATTTATGGCGGGCTCGCCGTAATCTTCGTGCCCTTGCTGACACCGCTCACGGCTATTGTCTTACTGGGGTTAATCTCGGTGTATGACATGTATGCGGTCTGGCGGTCTGAGCACATGGCACACATGGCGCAATTCCAGGCGTCGAGCGGTGTCTTTGCAGGTTTACTGTTGCCCTATGCGCCAAAGAAGATCATGCTGAAGGCGCCGACGAAACAGGGAAAACTGCGGACTGCCATTCTGGGCGGTGGCGATATTGGTTTCCCATTGATCTTCGCAGGCGTCGTGATGAAGACTGCAGGATTGCAGGCGGTCTTGATCTCATTTGGAGCCGCGCTGGCGTTGTTCGCGCTACTGTTCTTTGGCCAGAAGAAGCGGTTTTATCCGGCGATGCCGTTCCTCACGGCAGGATGTCTTGTCGGGTATGGTCTTGTGCTCCTGCTGTGAACGTGTTCAGGGTCTTTTGTTTGAGTTCTGCTGAATAGGATGCGGGGTTTATGGTCAAGCCGTCTTCTGCGGCAATGACCTGGACGCCGGTCTGTTTCTGAATCTCGCGCGCTTCATACAACGGGTGCGCATCAAGCATTTTCTGCGAGAAATGCGTGAGCACGCAAAGCTTGGGCTGGGCTTTCTTGAGCATCTTGACAACGTCTGCCGAGCAGAGTCCTGGCTCCTTGCTCTTGCCCGGATGCTGGCAATTGAGCACAAGGATGTCAGCACCAGCGTACGAGTTCCCGAGTTCATTGTCGTAGCTCGTGTCTCCGCTGTAGACAAGCACGAATTCTGGCGTGAGGACGCGGTAGCCGAGCGCGTGCGGATCAGTGTGTTTTGCGAATAAGGGGGTGATTTCAATGGCTTCGATGCCGATCTTTTTTCCCTGTTGGGCAAGAAGAACACGTTCGAGATGATTTGCGAAATGTTCATGGAGCACTGATTTCATGTGTTCGGCGCCATGCACCACACTGTGCGGGGCAATGAGTACACCATGACGATCCAAACCATTCAACGTCATTGCATGAATGAGTGCATTGAGATCATTGCAATGATTCAGATGCGCATGGCTCACGAGAATGGCAGTATGGCCTCGTACATTGATGCCGTATAAAGCAGCATTGGTAAGCGCTCCTGGTCCGGGATCGACATGGAGCTGCACATCATCAACCTGAACAACAAAGCCGCCTGAACTCCGCGCTTGCTTGTTCACGACGTTCAGATTCCCTGCAGTGCCGAGAAACGTGATGCGCGAGGGCATGCGATGACGAACGCGCGTGCGCTACATAAAGATTTCGCGACTTGAGAAGCAATTCAGAATTTCGGCAAATACACTGGTGGAAGAAGAATGCCTTGTTCGACCAGTCCGATGTGCTCAAGCCCGATCTTGCCTGCATAGAGCGGGGTGAGTGTTCCGCCGTGCGCGACAAATTCGTCGAGCTCGAGTTTGCCTTGGAGGTAGACATGATCCTTGATGAATCCTCCTACTGCGCTTGTGTCGTGAAGCCCGCGCTTGACGCGGACGGTGAGGGCAAAGGCATCGCGCGGTGTGAAGAATTTCGCGAGTTCGGTGTGGACTTCCCGGAATGAACCCTTGAGTGCGAGCGATGCCGCGATGACCCGTCCTGCAAAACGTCTGAGCCGGTTGCTACCCAGTGCTCCTGCGCGTTGTTCGTTAATCATGGCAAGCCCTTCTTCGGTTGGCAAATATCCAGGGAGCGCGTCCGAACTGAAGACCTCATAGTGTTGGCGGTAGCCGTTCATGGTGCGGAGCACGTGCACGCCGATCTCGTGCGCGAGCAGGCTCTTGATGTCGTTCTCAGAGAATTTTGCAGTGTCCTTGATAACGATGCTGCGCTTGCTCGGGCTTACGGCGACGCGCGAGACTGCGGACTTGATCGTAATGTTCCATCCTGCGAAGCCGTACTGCTGCAGCGCTTTTTCAAAAATCACTTTTAATGAGGTCGGAGTAGTGGGCTTAAGTGCAGGAGGCTGGCGCAGCACGTGTTCCAGGATCTCGTATGCTTTGTGCACGAGCGAGCGTGACGGGCTGCCATACAGCTGCACGTCGGTGAATGCGTCAGTTCCGAGGTGTTCGATTGCCGCAAGTTCTTTGAGGAGATGTTCTTTCACATCACAAAACAGTTTGCCGAGTGCGGTCTGTTCAACGACGTTCACTGCCTCCAGGCGTGTGCGCAGTCCTGCGACGCGTGCAAAATGACGGTAGGTGAACTGCGGTTCATAGGTCGAGGAGGTGAAGAATGCACGTTCTTCTTCGTGGAGGTTCGTGGGGTTGAGAAATGCGACGAGGTGCGTTGTCCGACTGACATCGGTGAGCACCCGGTCTGTGACATGGAGCGGGGTAGGCATTTCGGCATCGAGAACCAGTACATTTAAAAACATTATCGTGGTGTTCACGAACGGGCAGGCTAGGCTGGGAGGTTAGCCGTCTCCTGTAAGCGCAAATTGGCTTCATGGCGTGGTCGAAGCAGCTAGAGCGGCCTCGTAGAGGACGAGCGGTCCCATTCCGGACGTTGACGTTCTGTCCTGCAGGGTTGCTTTTGTAGGAACCGCTTCAGGCCCTGACGGGAGCAGAGCTAACTTCAAGAGTTGATGCTTGCGGGGTAGCGGAACCGAGGAAGGTTTGGGGTTCAACTGTTTGTTTTCTGCGTTGCCCATCTGGTGCGCGCCTGCCCGCTTTTCTTTCAAGAACCCTTCAAGAAGGTAGGGAATTTCTTGCAATTAGAAAACTGAAAAAAAGCAATCCCACTATAAAGCAGCAAGAAAAAAACCAGTGTTTTGGTCGTTTATCTTCTCTTTTTCTTTCTAGTACTATAAAAGCAGACGCTCTCCCCACTCGAGGTCTCAAATTGTACACGTTTTGCCATAGTTCTTTCTAATCATTTAAAGTTTAAATAGTTTACTAATATCAGCCCGCAGGTTGGCACTCTGCGGAAACGTTTAGAAAACTACAAGTCTCTAATTTGAATCACATTTGGAATAAAGGTTTAATTTTTTCCTTTCTTCCAGTTAGAGGATTAAACCAATAAGCACCACTTGAAGGTCTTGCTTTGGGTTTTTTCTTTGATGGACTTCTTTTTTTGCCACTCGTAACCGAACGAGTATTGGATTTACCCATCTTTCTCATAAAAGTAGACCAACTATCATTCCCTTGGAGTTTATTACATCTTGCACAAATACACACAGAATTTCTTAATGTCGTACTGCCACCTTTTGAAGCCGCATTTTTATGGCCTGAATGCATTTCGTCAAAATCAATTTTTCTACCACAAGCTTCACATTTTCCTTTTGCTCTGCGGTATAGAATTTGTTTATTTCTAATTCCCAATGTCCTCTTGCTATTTTTTGGAGATTTTATTCCAAAACCTCTAATCTTTATAGGTTTTAATCTAAAATCAAGAGCATTTCGTGGCATAATTCACCCGCACTCAATCTCTAAAACAGTTTCGATCTCTTTCTTCTTTTTATCCGACCGCCTAGAGTAACATATTCATCTGCTCTTAATCTTCCTTTTCTCTTAGGCATAACAATTCTCCAAAGCATTATTCGTGAAGTCATTATTTAAATGTTTCTCAAGGCAGGGCTAAAAATCTTCAAATCCTCACCTGTTTGGACGGTTTCTTCCTTGCTTTATTCAAATGATGCTATGAGAAGTCATTACACAACGACGATTGCCGGCTTTCCGGGTAACGCATTCTTCGCTTTCGGCTCTTGCGAGTCTTGTTCTCGCGCGATCTCGACCGAACAACTGAATGCTTTGGCGAGGTCGTTTTTTACCGCCCGGAATGCATCAAGCTCTTTCTTCTGCCCAAGGATGTGCAAGGGGAACCTTCCTGGTTCGGCGATGAGTTTCGGCGTCATCTTGCTGATGAATTCGCCATGCGGACGAAGGTCTGTCTGCATGAGTTGCTTGATGATGTCGCCTGGATTCTTGGTTTTCTCAAACCAGTTCTTGACTTCCTTGTAGAAGTCATGTTTCCATTGGTCTGCGACAAAGAGCTTGACTGCCATCGGCTTCAGGATGTTCGTGAGCTTGAGGACTCCGTTGATGTCTGCTTTGAGGTTCTCGTAGAGCGTGTGTTGGTATTCGAGCTCGAGGTCGATCTTCGTGGTGTCGAATTTCGGCCATTTTTGCGTGCACACGAATGGTTTCTTGCCGAGTTTTTCCCAGAACTCTTCTGCAACGTGCGGCGCGAATGGCGCAAGCATCAGTGTCAGGAGTTCGAGTGATTTCTGGTCTGGCTGTTTGTGCTCGATGAATTCCACAAGCTCTTGGATCGCGATGATCGCCTTGTGGAGTTCAAGTGTCTCAAGGAATGCGGTGACTGCTTTGAGTGTGGAATGGACTTTGCTCTGCACTGCCTTATCAGGTTTGGGAATCTTGGGCGCATTGTACAGCGCTTCGAGGCGCTGGAGGAATCTGAAACTGCCTTGGACTCCTTCTTCGCTCCACTCGATGTCCTTGCCTGGCGAAGCGACGAAGAGCATGAACAATCGGGCGGTATCAATGCCGTATTTTTGTTCGACTTCTTCCTGTGAAACGACATTGCCTTTGCTTTTGGTCATGCGTTGGCCGCCCTTGTGCACGATGCCTTGGTTGAACAATGCCTTGAATGGTTCTGAGAACTTCACGAGTCCGAGATCGCGCAACACTTTCGTGAAGAATCGTGCATAGAGCAGGTGCATGACTGCGTGTTCTGCGCCGCCGATGTATTGGTCGACCGTCATCCAGTACTTGACGTTGTCGGGATGAAATGGCTGTTTTTTTTCTTGGGGGGATAGGTACCGCAAATAATACCATGAACTATCAACGAACGTGTCCATGGTGTCTGTTTCGCGCTTTGCCTTGCCTTTGCATGTTGGACATTTGACGTTGACAAAGCTTGGCGTGTTTGCAAGTGGATTGCCTTGACCGGTGAATTGGGCTTTCTCAGGAAGTTTCACGGGCAAATCTTTTTCTGGTACAGGCACCGTGCCGCAGTGCGGACAATAAATGATAGGGATGGGTGTTCCCCAGTATCGTTGTCGGGAAACGAGCCAGTCGCGGAGCTTGTAATTGACGGCTTCTTTGCCGAATCGTTTTTTCTCGAGTGCTCGGGTGATGTCGTGTTTTGCTTGCTGGTTGGGTACGCCGTTGAAATCGCCGGAATTGATGAGCACGCCATCATCAACGTAGGCAGCAGTGAGCTTGTTTGCGGTAAGCTTCCGGTCCTTGGGCGTGATCACAACCGTGATGGGAATGGTGTATTTTTTTGCGAACTCGTAATCGCGCTGGTCGTGCGCGGGCACGGCCATGACCGCGCCCGTGCCATAGTCCATGAGGACGAAATTGGCGATGTAGATCGGGATGTCCTTGCCAGTGAAGGGATGGACCGCGTAGCGGCCGATGAATATGCCTTCTTTTTCTTTGTCCTCTGCTGCGCGGGAGAATTTCTCTTCGAGCACGACTTTGTTCGTGAATTCCTTGACTGGTTGCTCGTATTTCGTGCCGTGAACGAGTTCGTGGACAAGCGGGTGTTCGGGTGCTAGGGTGACGAACGTGACGCCGAAGAGTGTGTCTGGCCGTGTCGTGAACACTGGCAGCTTTTT
This sequence comes from uncultured Methanosarcinales archaeon, assembly GCA_964472615.1. Classification (GTDB taxonomy): domain Archaea; phylum Nanobdellota; class Nanobdellia; order Woesearchaeales; family ARS49; genus JAWAAW01. The sequence goes on along the minus strand of CAYYLN010000017.1, from coordinate 2,405 downwards.
CTCGAAATCCTTGATCGTGAACTCGATGAGTGTGCCCGTGCTCTTGCCGATCCAGTTGCGTTGCATGGCTTTGATGCGTTCAGGCCACTGGAGGTAGTCAAGGTCCTTGAGTAACTCATCAGCGTACTGCGTGATTTTGAAGAACCATTGTTCAAGATCCCTGATTTCGACTTTGCTTTCGCATCGCCAGCATGCACCGTCAATGACTTGCTCGTTTGCGAGCACGGTGCCGCAGGAAGGGCACCAGTTGATGGGTGCTTTCTTGCGGTACGCGAGTCCTTTCTCGAAGAATTTGAGGAAAAAGTACTGGTTCCACGTATAATACTCAGGAGTGCACGTTGCGAGTGTGCGGTCCCAATCGTAACTGAGGCCAAGCCGTTTCAGGCTGCCGGTCAGGCTCGCGATGGCTTTCTCCGTGTATTCTTTCGGATGGGTTTTTTGCTTGATGGCCGCGTTCTCTGCAGGCAGTCCAAAGGCGTCAAAGCCCATGGGGTAGAGGACATTGTATCCCTGCATGCGTTTGTACCGGGCAATCGTGTCGCCGATGGAATAATTCCTGACATGGCCCATGTGCAAGCCGTAGCCTGAGGGGTAGGGGAACATCTCAAGATTGTAGAACTTCGGCTTCTTGCTCTTGTTGCGGGCCTTGAAGATGCCTTGTTCTGTCCAGCGAGCCTGCCATTTCTTCGCGATTTGTCGTTGGTCCATCCCGAGAAAGCGGGAGGGAGTACGTTTAAAAACCTTTCTGGCGTCGGAGCATATCAGAACTTTTTGAATTGCCCTGCGGTATCGATCAGGTCCACTTGGCCGAGGAACATGGCGCGGCAGCAATAGCGTTCGACACCCATGTCGTCCAGGATGGTCTTTCTTGATTCGCCTTTTTCCGTGCGTGCCTTGTATTTTTCCCACAAGTGGGCGATGGGTTTTCCGCAGCTCCAGCATCGGATTGGTATTATCATGGTTTCACCTTTCGTTTAACGATAGGATTTCTGCCTCATTGCCCTGGCTTTTCCGTGGCAGTTGGGCTTGTGCGTTTCTTTGCGGCGAACGTCTGCAACGAGTAATGCGCGATCGTAATCAAGGAATGCCTTCTGCAAGTTCTTATCATACTGCGCCAACGCGCGTGCGACTGCCACGCGAGCAGCATTTGCCTGGCTCGTGATGCCTCCGCCATGGACTTTGATGTTGATGTTGACGGTCTTTGCCTTGTCGCCTGCGATGATGAGTGGCTCTTGAATCTTGAGGCGGGACATTGCTGGTTCGTAGGCATCAAGCAGCAATGAGTTCACGCGGACGACGCCTGCGCCCAATGATAATGTTGCCCGAGCGACTGCGCTCTTGTGGCTTCCTGAGACATGGATGATTTTCATGCGGTCTTTCCTCCGAGTGCTGCACAGAGTTCTTTGATGGTGAAGATCTTCATGGTGCGGCTGTGCTTGCTGTTTGCCCAGTCAAGGGTCTGCAATTTTTTGCCCGTGAACTCTTCGGGCACGCCTTGGTAGCACAGGATGCGCTTCCATGCCTCTACTCCGCGTGCTTTCTTGTGCGGCAGCATGCCGCGGATTTGTCTGCGTAAAAATCGATCGGGCAAGCGCGAGATGAATGGTCCTTTCTGTGGCTGTCCGGTTTCCGCGATTCTGTGGTGGTATTTCTCGACCGTAAACCGCTTGGTGCCGGTCATGACTGCTTTTTCACAATTGAAGATATTGATCGTGTACCCGAGCAGGGCTTGCTTGGCAGCGTAGCTGCCCAAACGTCCGACAATCAAGTTGGTTGCGTCGATGTTGAGTTCGGTCATGGTCATCCGATGATCCTGATATCTTTCCCTTTGGGGTTTTGTTTGATGAGTTCTTGGATAGTGAGGCACTTGCCTTTGGCTTGTTCGATGCGTTCCTTTGCGCCGCCGGAGAACGCGAATGCCGCCACGACAATGCTGTGTTCGAGCATGCCTGAGCCGAGTACCTTGCCCGGCACGACGACGGTCTCGTTTGCCTTGGTGAACCTGCTCAACCGGGAGAGGTTCACGACCCTGCGCTTGCGCGTGGGTTGTTCGAGGTCTTCTGCAATCCTGGACCAGAGCGCAGCCTTTTGTGTAGCGCTTTCTTTGCGCAAGTCCGCGATGAGCTTGCGTGTGTGCTCGTTGGTCTGTCCGGTTCTTTTCATTGTTGTCTCATTTGCTGGTTGATTGATTTATTCGCTCCGAGGTAACCGGTTCACCAGCAAACCAGTTCACACGGTTGATGGCGGGGAAGGGATCCCACGCGAACCTTTTCAAAAGGTTCGACCGAAAGGGTGGGGCTTTCAGCCCCACGCAACGGCCCTTGTAACTGCTATGGCGGGGAAGGGATTTGAACCCTCGCACCCACTAAGGGACTAGGCCCTCAACCTAGCGCATTTGACCAGGC
>CAYYLN010000016.1:9849-14764 GCA_964472615.1 uncultured Methanosarcinales archaeon | reverse complement strand
CTCGCAGAGAAACAGCGCGCCGTCTCAGTCGCAGAATTCTTTGAACGCAACCGGCATCTGCTCGGCTTTGACAACAAGCGCAAAGCACTTCTCACCGTCGTCAAGGAAGCCGTGGACAATTCCCTGGATGCCTGCGAAGAAGCACGCATCCTGCCAGAGGTCTCGGTGGAAATCATCGAGATGGGTAACGAACGCTTCCGCATCATCGTGGAAGACAACGGCCCAGGCATTGTCCGGAAACAGATTCCCAACGTGTTTCCGAAGCTCCTGTACGGCTCAAAATTCCACTCCATGAAGCAAGGCAGGGGGCAGCAAGGCATCGGCATCTCTGCAGCAGTATTATACGCGCAATTAACAACAGGCAGGCCGGCACGCATCACCTCACGCATTGACGCCAAACATCCTGCACACTACTTTGAATTGCACCTCAACACGCAGAAGAACGAGCCGGAAATCGTCAAAGACGAAGAAACCAACTGGAAGAAAGAGCACGGCACGCGAATCGAGCTTGACATCGAAGCAAACTACCAGAAAGGCGACCAGAGCGTCGACACCTACCTCAAGGAAACCGCCATCGTCAACCCGCACGCGACCATCATCTACACGAATCCGAAAGCAGAGCAACTGATCTTTCCGCGAGCAGCAGACAAGCTCCCCCAAGAACCGCACGAGATCAAACCCCACCCGTACGGCGTCGAGCTCGGCATGATGCTCAAGATGATCAAGGCCACCGACAGCCGCACCTTGCAATCCTTCCTCATGAACGAGTTCTCTCGGGTCGGAAGCCAGACCGCGAAGGAAATCTGTGCGAACGCAGGACTACAGACCGACCTGAAGCCGCGCGAGCTCGAACTTGCGCACGTTGAGAAGCTCATGGAAGGCATCAAGAAGACCAGGATCATCGCTCCACCCACCGACTGCATCGTGCCCATCGGCGAAGAGCTGCTCGAAAAGGGTCTTCGCAAGGAAGTCGCTGCAGAATTCTATACTGCAGTCACGAGAACTCCTGACATCTATCGCGGCATCCCTTTTGTCATTGAAGTCGCGGTCGCGTATGGAGGACAGCAACCTGCAGACCAGCCTGTCCGCGTGCTCAGGTTCGCCAACCGAGTCCCCTTGTTGTATCAGCAAAGCGCATGTTCGGCATACAAGAGCGTCCTGCAGACCAACTGGAAGCCCTATGGCATGCAGCAAAGCGGCAACAATGCGCCAGTCGGACCATTGACCATCGTGATCCATCTCGCATCAGTCTGGCCACCGTTCACGTCAGAAGCCAAGGAAGCTGTAGCGCATTATCCTGAAATCATCAAGGAAATGAAGCTCGCCCTCCAGGAAGCAGGCCGCAGGCTGGGCGCGTACGTCAACAAGAAGCGCAGGGTCGGGATGGAACGCGAACGCGTCAACATCTTCGAGCGCTACATCCCTGAAGTCGCTGACTCGCTCGCACAGCTCTCCGGCGAGAACAAAAAGCTCATCGAATCGCAATTATCACAAATGCTCGCCAAGAACAAGGAATTCATCCAGGCGCATGCGACAGCAAATGAATCAACGAGCCAACGAGACGAACCAGAGGATGATATCGCGCTGACCGGCAGTGCGGAGCGTGACGAGGAATGAGCGAAATCAAGAAAAAGCTCAACGAATTCGGCAAGAAGCTTGTTGAAGATGTCAAGAAGAACAAGCAACCCAAGATTGATGTTCCTGTCCGCGCGCTCAGCAATGTCGTGTACAACGAGAAGACCAAGACGCTCGAGCTCGGCAAGAAGACCGCGGAACGCCTGTTCTTCAATGTCGGTCACGTCAAGAAATTCGTCCAGACCCTGGAAGTCGCGAAGATCGCCAAACAATTGCTCGAACTCGGCAAGCACGCCTCGCTCAGAGACGTCTTCTACATGGCAAAAAGGACACTGCCAGGCACCAACACCAACCTCGTGGACGAACAAGCAGAAAGCGACAACGCCATCGAAGACCTCGAACTCGTCACCGAGCACTCGCGTGAGCAATTGAACGTCAATGCCAACAAAAACGGTTCAGTCGCAGGACACGTCGTTATCCAGGACAAAGGCGACACGATCGACTGGTCAAGACTCGGTTCTGGCGGGTGGAGCATCCCCTCGAACGTCGAAGAGATTGCATTCAAAAAAGTCGATGCGAAGTATGTCTTGTACATGGAAAAGGCAGCGGTCTGGGAGCGTCTCCATGAAGACAAGTTCTGGGACAAGCACAAATGCATCATCATGAGCTCCCAAGGACAAACCACGCGAGGCATCAGACGCCTGCTCCAACGGCTCGCGCACGAGCACAAACTACCGGTGTACGTGCTCGCAGACTTTGACCCGTGGGGATTCTATATTTATTCAGTCCTCAAGTTCGGCTCGATCAATCTCGCGCACATGGCAGAAAGCACGGCATTGCCGCAGGCAAAATTCCTCGGCATCACCGCCGACGACATCGAGAAGTACGGGCTCCAAAAGCACCTCATCAAGTTTAAAGACGTCGACCTAAAGCGTCTTCAGCAAATTGCAGGGTATGACTGGTTCAAGAACAACAAGGCCTGGCAACGCCAATTTAAAATGATGAAGGCATTGGGCGCCAAGGCAGAAATCCAAGCACTCTCAGCAAGAGGAATAACGTTCATCTCCGACAAATACCTGCCTGAGAAGATCAAGGAACAGAGCTGGCTGGATTAAAACCCTTCCGTCATCATTTTTTTCAGTTCTTTTTCTGAGAGAATTATAAATCTACGGCCCTGGGAGGATTTGAACCCCCGATCTTCCGGTTAGAAGCCGGCTGCTCTATCCAAGCTGAGCTACAGGGCCATATCCATTCCCAGCAGAACAGCGTTTATAAACTTTTATGGTTGGTCTCTGTGCGGGAGGCACCCAATTCAGATTGGGATAGTTTTTTAAAGACGCTACGGCATCATCCAATCGTTTGCCGACGTAGCCAAACCTGGTAAGGCAACCGCCTGCAGAGCGGTCATTTATGGGTTCAAATCCCATCGTCGGCTTCCTTACCAAAGGAGATGCGGGACCATGAAACAAACCATTGCAATGCTGTTGATTCTCATGCTGGCAGGATGCGCAGCACCGCAAGCGCCGCAGGCAGAACCTGCTGCACCGGCAGAACCAGCTCCTGCGGTTGAGGTGGCACCTGCGCCTGCTCCTGAGCCAACGCCTGTGTCACAAGCACCGCCCTCAGCTCCTGGCCCGACAACTGCACAAGACCCAGTTGTGCTCAAGGAAGGATACTTCCATAAAGTCGTGCATCCAACAGACGGCCGCGTGCAGATTGTGCGCAGCCCAGGAGGTGCAATGACTCTCAACCTGATGGGCTTTGACACCACACCAGGCCCAGGCCTGAGTATCGTACTCCACTCCGGCAGTGTCGAGGACGGATTTGTCGTCAATACGCTTACATCAGCATCAGGCAATTATCCGTATAGCCTCCCCAAGAACCTTGATGCAAGCCCCTACACCCGTGTCGCAATCTACAACCAGAAATATAACGTCATCTACGGCGAGGCAGACCTGCGCTGATGGCAAAACGCAAACTCCTGCTCAACCGCGAACAACACCCGTACAAGGAATACTACGTCACATATCCTGCGCAGAACTTCCACACGGCGCACGGGATGATCATCACGAAAGACCTCGCCCGGAAGCCAGGCAGCACGGTCAAGACAAACACCGGCAAGCCATTCCTCCTCCTGGACGCCATGTTCGCAGATGACCTCAAGCGCATCAAGCGATTGCCACAAACCATGTCACCCAAAGACATCGGTCTCATCATCACGACCACTGGCATCGGCAAGGACAGCATGGTCATTGATGCAGGCTCAGGCTCAGGAGCGACCGCGTGCAACCTCGCGCGCATGTGCAAGAACGTGATCACGTACGACAGCGAGCAAAAACACACTGCACTAACCGCGCAAAACGCAAGATTCCTCAAACTCACGAACATCACTGCAAAAAAAGGCAACATCTACCAAAAAATCCCAGAAAAAAACGCAGACCTGTTCGTGCTCGACGTCCCCATGCCTTGGAAGGCGCTCGCTACCGCAGCAAAATCACTCAAGATCGGAGGCTTCATCGCAGCGTATACCCTCCAAGCAAGCCAACTCCAGCAATTCGTGAACGCACTCAACAAGGACAAGCACTTCCTCTTCCTCAAGAGCGCAGAACTCATTGAGCGACTCTGGAAAGTCGACGGCAAAATCCTGCGGCCGCACAACATCCCCATCGGCCACACCGGCTTCCTCACATTCGCGAGGCGCGTGTGCTGATGTCAGTGCGCAGAAAGCATACGAGCATCGTGCGCCCTAGCAGCATGCCGAAAAGCAAGCTTTCCGGCATGAAACTCGGCATCATCGTCTGCGCACATGGCAACGGAAAGGCCGTCGCACGACTCCGCAAGCAGTATGAACAGAACACTGTCGACGCCATCGCGGTCTGCGGAGACCTCGGAGATGACCTCAAGGAAATCACTGCAGTCCTCAAGGCAGTTGCGCCTGCACACGTACCCATCATCGCATTTCCCGGCAGCCACGAGCCGGCAAAAGACTATGATCGCGCGATGAAACGATACAAGAAGATCATCGATGGCACCAAAAAACGCAGGATTACCATCAAAGGATATGATTTCGTCACCTTGCCCGGCTCGGGCGTCAATGTCCCGGGCGCAGGATTCAGGATCGCAGAAAGCAAGCGCAGGCTTCTCAGGTCATTCCGCCTGTTCGCGATCAAAGACCTTGGCTTGTTCGTCCGAGATCCTGCACGAACGATCGTCCTCTGCCACGATCCACCGCGCTGTTCCAACAATAAGGGCATCGATGTTGCCTATTCGGGAATCGTTCAACGCACCTTTTTTGCTGTCACGAAGAAAGAAATCGTTGCCTATGCGCGCGGCGAAATAG
>CAYYLN010000016.1:7768-9744 GCA_964472615.1 uncultured Methanosarcinales archaeon | reverse complement strand
CAAGGGATTGCCGATCACGGTCGACTACCGCAACGTCGGTATCAAGGAACTCAAACAATTCCTCACGCGCAAGCGCATCCCGTTCCTTGCCTGCGGCCACATCCATGAAGCAGGACATCGGGCAATTCGCGCAACAGGAAAACCTTTGAAACAAGGCAGATGGAGTCCGAGCGTGTGGTATAATGCCGCTCCTGCAGTCGCGGGCAGAGGAGGCATCCTCATCATTGATGACGCACGCGGAACGTACAAGAACATTCGGGTCAAATCTTGAACTGCTGCCGCACCTGCTTCTCGAATATCTTGCGCGCAGGGAAACCCGTGCTCACCACAAACGTGTTGAAGTCCAGCCGTGAAACGCCTTTTGCCAATGCTTTCTTCTGCAACACCGCGAGCTGCTGGCCAAACATGCTGTACCCTGGGCTGTACCCCGGACGCTCCTGGAAGAAAAATGTCTGGTCATAGATCAATTTCTTGGGCAATCCTGTCTTCTTCGCAGCCCATTCAACGAACGCGGCATACCGCTGCTTGCCGGTATTCACGCGGCTGTCAGAAACTGCCCGCAGGAAACGGAACACACGCCATTTCCTGACGACATACTCGAGCGCATCAGTGAACAGGTCAAGATCTGCATACCGCGTGACGAGCGTGATGAGCCGCTGCTCTGTTTTGCCCGGTCGATGCTCGTGCTCCAGGTGGCGGAACGTCTCGAGCGCCTCGATCTCGCGATGGAAACTCAAGCCCTCAGTGATCGGCGTGTCCAGCGTCGAACCGAGAATCTCGACCAATCGTAAGGGCTTCAGGAAGCCGGTATAGCTGTTCATGAAATTCACGCAGTGGCCGTATTCCTCGTGAATGGTCGTCTGGAACATTTCAGGCAGGCACGTGCTCGGGCTGCCGCGCGGGTCAGTCGTTGAGAAAAATACGCAGAACGGTTTTCTCGTGAGCGTGTTGAAGCTGCTCATCGCCGCAGTCGGCATGAACGGAACAAGATATTTCGGAGTCTCGATCACGCGCACGTCATACTTCGGCGTGATGCGCACCCAGTGCTGTTCTGCAAGCTGCTGCAACAAGCGGCGCGCTTCGAGAATGGTCTTGACCAATCGTGTGCGGGGAATGGCAAACATCTTGTCCATCGCCTTCTCCACGTGCTCGGGAGCGGGCCTGCAACCGAGCCGTGATCCGAGCTTGGCGACAATCGCACGGAACCTCGGCAACTCTGCCTCAAGCCAGCCCAATGCGTTGGACTCGATCTCCTGCGCGGTCTCTGAGTAATCATAGAAGTCTTTCAGCAATCGCGGATAGACCTTTTCGCGCCTGAAACCCATGCCATGCTTCTTGAGCAGCGGAAAAACCTCGCTGAAATCGCCTTTCTTGATCTTGCCGATGCTTACTGCAGCACGCCATTCCCTTACTTTCGCGGCAAGGATGTCCAATTTCTTTTTCACCCGCACACCTTTGACGTTTTTCCTCGCAGTCTCTATCACTCCAAGGCAACCGTCGCACGAAAGGACTGTGAGGATCTTGATTTCCGCAGGCCAGTCCTTCTTCAGCAACTGCTTCTTGATGTCAAGAATCTTGATTCCTCCCTCGGCGAGCTGTGTGATATGCTTGCGGTTGAATCCCTCGATGAGGAAATGATTGTACAAGTAATTCATGACTGCGCCAGGGATGTCATGCAATTCCTCAAACAAGATCCCCCTGCGTTCTGCCCTGAGTAGCTTGGTCGCGACCGCATCATTCCGTGCCTTGCGCAAGAGCCGGTCGACCTCGTCCACTGCCTTGCGTTCGTTTTCTTTCGTCGGCAGCCAGACCTTGCCTGCATACTGCTTGAATCCAGACGTGAACAAGCCCAACGGAGATGTTTTCTTATAAAACCTGAGAATCTGCTTATCAAGCGCTGTCGCCTTGTACATGATGCGCTTGTGCTCGGAAGTTATATATATTCTTTTTCGTGAACTGCTCTAGATGAAAGAAGA
>CAYYLN010000016.1:0-7758 GCA_964472615.1 uncultured Methanosarcinales archaeon | reverse complement strand
ACACTCCTACATGCTCAAGCTCGAAGCCCGCATCATCGGCATCGATGACGGGCCCTTTGTCAAGCACAAAGACAAGAAGGTCTTGATCGTCGGCGTGCTCTACCGCGCCGGCAACTTCCCTGACGGCGTGCTTTCCACGACCGCAGCAGTGGACGGCACTGACGCGACTGAAAAGATCGTGCACATGATCAAGAAAAGCAAGTTCGCGCCGCAATTGCACGCGATCTTCCTCAAAGGCGTCGCCGTGGGCGGATTCAACGTCATAGATCTCGACAAACTGTATCACCTCACCAAGCGTCCGATCATTGTTGTCGTCCGTGACTATCCTGATTTTGACCGCATTTACCGCGCGTTGCGCATGCTGAAAAAGAAAAAGGCACTGGAACTCATCAGAAAACTCCCGCCACCAATCAAGGTTGGGCACGTGTACGTCCAATATGTTGGCACTGACCTTGACACAGTCAAAGAACTCCTGAAGCTCACCTGCACACGATCACTCATTCCCGAGCCATTGCGCGTCGCACACCTGATCGCTGCAGGCATTGTGAAAGGAGAAAGCCGCGGCAGGGCTTAAGCAGCGCCAACTGCTGTTGGCTGGTCACTTGAGGATGTGCGCATCTTCGTTCGTCGCCAACTTCGTTGGCGAGATGAGCTCGCCAACGCTCGCTCAGGCGTAATACAACTTCCCTGCTTCCTTCTGTTCGCGATCAAGGCGCGATCCAGGCTTGTTGATCCTTGGCCGCTTGCTCTCTTCATCTCGGCGCAGCGTGACATCGATCTCGCGCAAGAACACGTTCATGCCTTCTTCCATCGTGAACGGACCGGTTGCCTTGCCTTCGCGCGCAGGCTTGCCGGTAAATACCATAAGCTCGTCTGCGAGATAATCCAAGAACAAGAGGTCGTGATCGACCACCATGACCGTGATGCCGCGCTGTTCTGCGATCTCCTTGATCGTCTTCGCGACCGCAAGACGCTGCTCTGCGTCAAGGTATGCTGACGGCTCGTCGAGCAGGAACAAGTCAGCGTCCTGCGATAGGCAATGCGCGATCGCGACACGCTGCAATTCACCGCCGGACAACGTATTCATCGGCTTCAAGAGCAATCGCTTGAGTTCCAACGGGCGGATCAACTGCACTTCATACTTGCCAATCGCGTTCTGCAGGGCAATGCTCACAAGCTCATCAGAGCCAGCATCAAGATATTGCGGTTTGTACGCAACTTTCACAGAAGTTTCGACTGCTCCTGCGTCTGGCTTGATGACGTTCGCGAGCATCTTCACAAACGTGGTCTTGCCAATGCCATTCTCGCCCAGGATGCCGACCACACTGTGCGCATGCACGCCTCCTGGAGTGATGTCGAGATGGAATTGGTCAAGCTTTTTCTTCATCTCCTGCCAGCTCGTGAGCTTGACCGTGAACTTTTTTTCGCTTGGTGGCCGCGCAAAGAACTTGATCTCGTACTCGCGGAAACGCATATTCTGCTCTTTGAGGAATCCTGTCAGATAGGTATTGATGCCATTGCGTGTCGGCTTGGGCACGCTCACAATGCCATATACACTTTCATCGCCGAACATGATGTGCGTGAGATCAGTCATGAAGTCAAGGATGATGAGGTCGTGCTCGACCACGAGCACCGAAGTTTCTGGAGTCGCGAGTTCCTTGATGAATTTCGCCACACGGATGCGCTGCTTGATGTCCAAATACGACGTCGGCTCGTCAAAGATGTAGAGTTGGGCTTTCTTCAGGACCGTAGCAGCGATCGCGATACGCTGCATCTCACCGCCTGAGACAGTCGCGAGATCATTGTTCATCACATCAGTGAGGTCCAGCGCCTTGACGACCTCATTGAGCTTTCCTGTCTCATTGATCTTCTTCAAGAGATCCTTGACCTTGCCTTGGGCAGCCTTTTGCAAGATGTCCACTTGCTGGGGCTTATAGCTCACTTTGATCTCGCCCTTGGCGAGCTTCTCGAAGAACACTTGTGATTCTGTGCCCTTGAAGTATGCGAGCAATTCCTGCACGCTCGCCTCATTTTCCTTGCCCAAGTTCGGCTTGAGCACTCCGGCAAGGATCTTGATCGCGGTGCTTTTGCCAATGCCGTTCCTGCCCAGGATGCCTACGACCTGGCCAAACACAGGCATCGGAAGGTTGTACAGGTGGAAGCCGTTGACACCATACTGGTGGATGGGCTGTTTCGTCAACTCCTCGGGAAGATTGACAAGACTGATCGCTCCGAACGGGCAGCAGTTCTGGTCGATCGAACACGCATCACTCGTGAGTTCAGGATTGATCTTGATCTTCTTGTCCACAGGGTCCACGGTAATGCATTCCAAACCCTGGCGGTTCATCGGGCACATCCGCATGCATAAATAGCCGCCGCAGCCCTGCGGATTACACCGTTCCTTGTGCACGATGGCGATACGTGGCATAGTCGGCCTGAGAAGCGTGACATTTATAAATGCTTGCGGGTGACAATAACGTGCACTCGTTCACTAGTTCCTTAGTCAACGAGATGACGAGTCGACAATGAAATGCGAGCTGTGCAAGAAGGCAATCGAGCAGACATTCCTGGGAAAAATCCTCGGAACCTATGTCAAGGACGCGAAAGGAAAACACCACACGATCTGCTTTGAATGCCAGAAAAAGTTCACGAACAAGGAAGCGATGCTTGCGCAACTCAAATGATTGATGATTGCCTCCGTAGCATAGTAGCCATTGCACCTGCCTCGTAAGCAGGAGGTCGGGGGTGCAACTCCCCCCGGAGGCTTTTCTATTCTTAGTCATCATTTTTATAAAGACCTTGCCATCATCCCTGGACCCTATGCGTATTGCCATTATCGGTTCAGGATATGTGGGATTGACGACTGCCGCGTGCCTGGCAGACCAAGGGAATGACGTCGTTTGCGTCGATAACAATCCTAAGAAGATTAGCACGCTCCGCGCAGGTAAGATGCCCATCCACGAGCCAGGGCTCGAGAACATGGTGCGCACCAATGTTTCTGAAGGCAGGCTCACGTTCACCAGCGACACGACACGTACGGTCCAGGGCAGGGATGCGGTCTTCCTCTGCGTTGGCACGCCGCCGCGCGCAGACGGCAGCGCAGACATTAGTGCACTCCTCAGCTGCGCCAAGGACATCGTCATCGGCATCGACAAATACACAGTTATCATCGAAAAGAGCACTGTCCCTGCAGGCACTGCAGAAGCAATGAAACTCATCGCACACGAACACGCCAATGGCAAAGAATACGATGTCGCAGTAAACCCTGAATTCCTCAGGGAAGGCACGGCAGTCCATGACTTCTTCCACCCTGACCGCGTGGTCATTGGCTCGAACTCGTCACGCGCCCATGCCGTGCTGGCAGAACTCTATCGGCCGCTCAATGCGCCCATCCTGCTCACCGACATGACTACTGCAGAAATCATCAAGCACGGCTCCAACGCCTTCCTCGCGATGAAGATCTCGTACGCGAATCTCATCGCCTCGCTCGCCGAGAAAGTCGGCGCTGACGGACTCCTCGCCCTCAAGGGGATCGGCCTGGACAAGCGTATCGGCGAAGATTTCCTCAGCCCAGGCATCGGTTATGGCGGATTCTGCTTCCCCAAGGATCTTTCGGCATTCATCGCCTTGTTCAAGCAGCACGGCGTCAACTGCGGGCTCCTTGAGCAGATCGCAGAAGTCAATGAGGAACAGAAGCAGCGCTATGTCCGAAAGGTCGAACTGCTCTGCAATGGCGTGAAAGGCAAGACCTTGGGCGTGCTCGGGCTCGCGTTCAAGCCGAACACTGATGACATGCGGCTCGCGCCCTCCATTGACATCATCGCGGCCCTCCAGAACAATGGTGCCACGATCAAGGCACATGATCCTCAGGCGATGGACAAGGCACACGAAGTTCTCAACGATGTCACGTTCTGTGCAGACCCCTATGAGGTGCTCGCCGGCGCGCATGCATTATTGCTGCTCACCGAATGGCCGCAGTTCGCACACCTTGATTTTGATAAGGTCAAGTCCCTGCTCAAGAAACCAATCATCGTTGACGGCCGCAACCTCTACCGGCCTGAGCGCATGCGTTCTCTCGGCTTTACGTATGCGGGTGTGGGCAGGCGCTGACCGCAAACCTTTTTAATCACCCCCTCGCGTTTCTTGATCCCATGGCATTTGACAAAAAAACCTTGATGTCGGTATTCATCGCAGTCATAATGATCGTCAGCGTCATCGGCTTTTCCTTAACATTCACGACACCAGCACAGAAACTGAAGTACAATGATTTCACCTTTCTCCAGACATCGCAAGGATGGCAGACCACGATCAACACCGTCAAGGTAACCTTCTCAAACTATCCTGCACAGCTCGAGTACATCCCTTTTGCTGAAGGCGCAAAAACCGCTCTGGATGCACGCGTGATCTGGTTTTCCTATGACCCGAATGACCGCAATGCACCTGCGATCGCAGACATATTCTTTTATATGGAAGAAGTATTCGGCAGGGGGAGTGATGTCTATGTGCAACGCGGACTCGTCAACAATACTGAGTATGTCCTGCCTGAGGTCACCTGCATGAACGCGACCGTGACTGTCCCGGTGCTCCTCTTACGTTCGAGCAATGAAACCACAATCACGCACGAACAAGGCTGCATCATTGCGACCGCGGAAAGCGACCAGGAATTGTATCAACTGGGAGACCGTCTTCTTTATCAGGCACTGGGAGTGATGCGCTCATGAAAAAAACAGAACAAGAGCAGTCTGCTCTCGCATCATGGAAGTCTGCTTTGATCGTCACCGGCGTCCTCGCACTGATTTTGGTCGGCATCTTTGTCGCAAAGATGTTCTACAAACCACGCTCGCCCTATCCCACGCTTACCTACAACAACTTCCTCTTTGAGCAGATTGAAGGAATGTGGTACACCCAATGGCAGCGTGACGGACAAGTCTATAACATCGGCTTGCGCTACAACCCCAAAGAAGTCGAAACCGTTCCGATCCGAGGCAGACTGAACGAAACATTCACACGACAGCCGTTCTATATCACGTTTGATCCTGACGAAAACCAATCGAGCTTCAAATATCTCGCATTGGGTGTGGCAGAACTCGGACTCAATATCGTGCGCGGCATGGGCGGCCAGATCATGAGCGCATGCACCAAGAACATCTCCGAAGCTTGCGCAGACCACCCGATCGTGACCTGCGATGATGATGACAAGGCAGTCTTTTATTTCAGGACTGCAGATGAGCCCCGCGTCCGCCTCGAAGGCAATTGCCTGATCATCGAAGGCAAAGAACTTGAGTTGATCGAGGCCGTGGACCGCGTGCTGTATCACTTCTATAAGATCACAATCTAGTGCCAATCTTTATATAGGACGCGCACGTGAAAAACAGCATGCATGTCGTCTACTGTGCACCACAGCTGGACGGGCTTGCAGCAGCAGCCATCCTCATTCGTGCTGCACGCCTGCGAGGGACAGACGCGCGCCTCGGCGGTTTTCTGTCATTCGAGAGTGCGGAAGAACAATTCACGACAATGACCGGGCTCACCGGCGACCTGCTCTTTCTTCTTGATTTTCTTCCTGACCATCTTGCCGCATTGGAAAAGCATTTGAGCGCCATCACGGTGCGCAATCGCATCGCCTACTGGAACAGCCATCACGCATACGATGCACAAACGCAGGAAATGCTGAGGCGATACGCGCACACGGTCGACCTCTCCGGGCCAATCCAGGATGGGCCATTGCCCAAGATGAAACTCTGCGCAGCCGAGCTCGCACAGCAACGGTTCCTGCCCCAGGATCAGGTCGCGAAAGAGCTTGCCCGCATGGCGCATGATATTGAATTCTGGGAACGCACGGACAAGCGCGCAGCGCAGCTCGCGGATCTCATCGCTTCAGGATTTGATCCCAAAGAGCTTGTTGCTGTGCTCGCGCGGGGTGTGTTCTGGTCAGAACGCTTTGAGCGTTTGCGCCAAGAATACCTCGCGAAGAAACAAGAGGCTCTCCATGACATCCTTCAGCATCTTACCATCAAGAACGTCCTGACCTACCGCTTTGGTTTCACGCTCGCGCCAACATTGCTGTCTACGGCTGATGCAGGACAGCACATCCTTGACAATCATGCAGGAGTGGACGTCTCAGCCGTGCTCTACCGCAATGGCCGCATCAGCTTTCGCAAGCGCGACTCTTGCCCGCTCAATCTCGCGATGCTCGCGAAATTGTTCGGCGGCGGAGGTCATACGTATGCCGCAGGCGCGCGGCTCACGCAGTTTCCCTCTATCACTCGGGAAAATTTTGAGAAGGTCACGTTCGCACTTGATCAGCGATTGAAGGAACACCTCGTGACGAAACTCTTATAAAACCAGCCTTGCATGGGCCGTGCATGATCCTTTCCATCCGCGAACTCTTTGATATCGTCATCATGACGCTTGCGGTCGGCTATATCTTCATCGACTTGTTCCGCCTGCGGACCAGAGCGTACTTTGATTGGCGCATGCTCTGGTTTGCATGCCTTGTCACCGCCCCTGCTTTGATCCTGCACGAGCTTGCGCACAAGTTCACGGCAATTGCTTACGGATTACAAGCGGCCTTCCACGCAGCATATGCTTGGCTCGGGATCGGCGTCCTGCTCAAGCTCGTCCATTCGCCATTCATTTTCTTCGTGCCGGGCTATGTTGCCATTCAGTGCGCGATCCCGCCATGTTCCATCGCACCGCTCACTTCTGCGCTTGTGGCATTTGCAGGACCTGCATTCAATATTATCCTGTACGCGACGGGATGGTTTGTGTTGAAGCAGTATCACATCAGGAGCAGGAAATGGTTCTTCTTCTGGGTTGTCACCCAACGCATCAATCTCCTGCTCTTCATCCTGAACATGTTGCCGCTGCCTGGCTTTGATGGGTTCAAAGTCTATCAAGGATTATACCAGGCGTTTGCATAATCTATTCTCAAAGCGATAAAAGCATTTAAACTCCCCCGCCACTCCGTTGGTATGTGCCAGACCAAATACGTCATTGTGACTGGCGGAGTTCTCTCAGGTCTTGGGAAAGGCACTGCCACTGCCTCACTCGGCCGGCTGCTCAAGAATCATTCCAAGATCCTTCCGATCAAGTGCGATGGGTATCTCAATGTCGATCCTGGCACCATGAATCCTGTCGAGCACGGTGAAGTCTTCGTGCTCAATGACGGCTGCGAAGTCGACATGGACTTCGGCCATTACGAACGCTTCATCGGCACGCAATGCAAGGGAGACTGGAACCTGACCTCAGGCAAGATTTTCAACCGCGTCATCTCCAAGGAACGCAAAGGCCAGTACCTGGGCAAGACCATCCAGATCTTTCCGCACGTCATCAACGAAATCAAGGACTGGATCTTCACCCTTGTCAAGCAGGAACAGCCCGATATCGTGCTCATCGAGATCGGCGGTACACTGGGGGACATCGAAAACAGCTGGTTTGTCGAAGCAGCACGGCAACTGAAGAAAGACGTCGGACCAGGGAACATCGTTTACGTGCACCTCACGTATGTCCCGTTCCTGCATTCGGTCGGCGAGCCCAAGACCAAGACTGCCCAGCGTGACGTCGCCTTGCTGAGAGAAAAAGGCATCACTCCCGATGTCATCATCTGCCGCAGCAAGGACGCATTGCCGCAAAAAGTCAAGGAAAAACTCGCATTGTTCTGCGACATCGAACCTTCGCACATCATCAGCGGCAAGGATATCGACAGCATCTATGAAATCCCGCTCATGTTCCTCAAGGAAGGCATGCTCGACATCC
>CAYYLN010000015.1:0-15367 GCA_964472615.1 uncultured Methanosarcinales archaeon | reverse complement strand
ACGTTCGGATAGTCCTTGAGTTTCTCATGCTGCACGACATGGACGTGTCCGCCGGCGTAATAATCAAAGCCCTTGGGCATCAAGGACAATGACATCGCATCCATTCCTGCGAGCTCTTCAGGCTTCAGTTCTGCGATGGGAGAATGGAACATGAAGATCTTCGGCCCGGGTTCAGCTTCGAGATGGTCCTTGATCAGATCATAATAATAGTGTTTCTCCAACCCGCCTTTTTTGCCGAACAATCCGGTGATTTTGGTGCCGGTCTTCTGATCGATCGTGAACGTGAGTTTGAGCTTATCCTCAATGACATTGCCGCGCACCACGTTCACTGCGAGTCCTGCGTGCTCCAGCACATCGATCATGGTTTTGCCGCTGGGTGAGAAGTCGTGCGAGCCCGGGATCAGGTACACAGGAATGCCATGGTCTTTGAGTTCTTTGAGTTTTTGCACGCTGATCTTGAGGCAGTCCATGGGCGGCAGTGAGGTATTAAACAGGTCTCCTGCGATCAGCACAAAGTCCACGGACTCCTTGATGCAGCGTTCGATGACCGCGCAGAAGCTGCGCGTGTTTGCATCGCGAAGCTTGGGCTCACGCCACCCGCCGAGATGGACGTCAGAGAGATGCGCGAATTTCATGGCTTGATCCCGACAAATGCAGGTGCAGGTTTCTTGAACGTGCTGATCGTCTCATGAAGCGCAGGGATCTTGACAGGTGTCGCAAAGGGCAGAAAATTCGATGTGATGATCGCTTCGCCTCTGTCGAGCGACGCGATCGTGCGTTCGTCTGCGCTCAGGTCTTGTGCAGCGCTTTCGATGATCGCTTGTCGTTCGGGTTTCAGCTCGATGCCGAGGATGATCTTCGTATTCATGTTCGCCAGAATGTCGCGTGGGATCAGGCTGGGCAGTTGCGTGATTGCCGTGAGTCCGACTTTGAACTTTCGTCCTTCGCGCGCGATCATGGCAAAGACGTTAGGTCCTCGTTCGAGGATGTCCCTACCCAGCACGCGCGGGGCTTCCTCGAGTACGATGGAAATGACCGGTGCTTGTTTGACGTCCACAAGCCCGCGTTTGCGGCGTTCAAGGACTTCGGTCGCGATGATGCTTCCCAGCAAAATCTCAACTGCGCCGGAAAACTCTGAGGTATCAATAATCACGGTGTTTCCGCTCTCGAGCGCTCGCACGATGTCCTCGATCGTGGTTTGTCCGGACTGAAGGTCAAACACGCCGTTACACTGCAGGCCATCGTTCTCTGTGCGCAGGTGTAAGATCTGCATGAGCTGCCGCTTGATGACTGCGAGCGTTCCCTCGGCAAACTTGACCGACAATGGCTTCTCCAGCAGGACCGCTTCGATCCAGCTCTCGCCATAGTGCTGCGCGTATGCGCTCAATGCCTGCACTTGCGGATCGCTCCAATCAACGACGCCACGGAAGTGGACGGGTGTGAGGTACTTGAGATTGATCTTCAGCGTCCGTGCTCCTGTGGGCGGATTGCGTGGGGTGTAATACACCATTCGTTCGCGCGCGTTCGGGTGGTCCTTGAGCCCCTGCCCGGTCCTTCCGTAATATTCATCATGCGGGTCGAGCACGAGCAGTCCGCAGTATGCTTCGCCGAGCGTGTGCCACAGCAAGGTGTGCATGAGCACGCTCTTTCCCCTGCCGGTGGTGCCTGCGATGAGCACGTGATGGCTCAATGCTTTCGACCCATCGAGATAGATGGGAACATCAATGATCTTGCTCCCGCTTCGAAGCTTGCCGATGAACAACGGATGCTGTCCGCGCGTGCTGAGGAATGCGACATCGGCAGCAGTCACGTCGCGCACGTCAGAGAAGCAATGTGGCAAGGTCTTTGCTGCCTTGCTCTTGTTTTCTGTGATGCTGACAAGGTTCTTGACGCGCGCAAGGATATACTGGCGCACGGCTTCGTCAAAGAAATTCAGGGAGACATTCTCCTCGAGCTTCAACCCGGACAATAATTCGAGCTGGTGCTGCGCGAGCTGCGAACCGTACACGAGATCAAAGACGTGCAGGAGGATCTTGCCGTCCGGCGTGTCCGCGATCAATAATTCGCCGAGCTCAAGCGCCTTGCCTGATTTTTCGCGCACCAGAATATCCCCGAACTGCCCGGAAACGATGAGCCCCTTGGTCACGTGCACGCAGACCTCGGAGCTCATTATAAACATTGCGAACCAAGGGTTCGCAAGGTGTCTCGCCAAACAGTGTTTGGCGAAGAACTTGACAATGCCGTGCATTGCTCGAGTCTCGGAAACGCCTTGCGTTTCCGACAGATTGTGTCGGAGAGTCCGGTGGAGAAACATTTATATCACCGGCACGCTCGCAGACAAGCGATGCCAACGAAAATCAAGAAGGACCATAGGCATGTCGTCGAAAAAAGTCTCGCCAAAAAGGCATTGGCTGCGGCCAAGGAGATCGAAAAACTCCCTGAACCAACGAAGAAAGAGATTGTTGCCGTCTACAAAGACGCGTTGGAAGAAGCCCGACGCTTGCAGAAACTGCTCAAACCGGAGTGGTTTGTCAAAGACGTCGATAAACCTGGCAAGAAAAAGAAGAAATAATGTTGCTACCCGACGGCAGAACGTAGCATTCTCGACGAAAAGTTTATAAAGGTGGAGTGATTTCAAAGAATTATCGACGAGAAACATCTCGTTGTTTGTGGGGGGTCGTCTGGACAGTCCAAACGATTCCGCAAAAAGGAGGAATCACCAATGGCAGAAAAAGTTGCAAAGGCAGGAGTGAGGAAGGCAGCAGGATATCTCTACTTTGTTGACAAGCATGGAGATGTCTCGCGTGCGAAGATGGCCCGTGGCCGCAAGAAGGGCGCGGGTGGCAGGCCTGAGAAGGTCGCGAAGGTCGGCGTCAGGAAGCAGAAGGGCTACCTGTACTTTGTCGACAAGCATGGCGACGTCTCACGCGCCAAGATGGCACGCGGCGGACGATAAGCAGCCTTTCTTTCTCTTTTATTCTTTTTATTCTTTTATTATTCTCATCACCCGAAAAGTATAAATAGGCAGCGACTCGTCAGCGAACAAGAGAACAAGGTTACAAGAAAACGAGGTTTGGGTTGTGGTGTTCGGTTACGTCAAACGGATTTTTGACCAATTCTTACGTGATGTCTTTGGCAGCCGCAAGGACCTGAAGCTCGGCCTGTATGGCCCGCCCAATTCAGGCAAGACCACGCTCGCGAACAAGATCTGCATTGACTGGCTCGGTGAAGAGCTCGGCACGGTTTCTCCCTTGGCGCACGAGACGCGCGAGATCCAAATCAAGGAACAAGTCACGATCAAGAGCAAGGATGGCAAGGAGCTCATGTTCAATTTGGTTGACACGCCGGGAATCGCGACCAAGATCGACTATGAGGAATTCCTCAAGGCAGGGATGTCTGAAAGCAAGGCAAAGAAGCGCGCAAGAGAAGCCACGAAAGGAGTCATCGAGTCCATCAAGTGGTTGGACGAGATGGACGCCGTGCTTGTTGTTCTTGATGCGACGCAAGACCCGTACAGCCAGGTGAACGTTACGATCATCGGCAACTTGCAGGCGCGTGATATCCCGGTGCTCATCGTCGCGAATAAGGTCGACCTGAAGCGCGCGAGCATCAAGAAGGTGCAGGCAGCATTCCCGCAATATGAAGTCATCGGCGTCTCGGCGAAGTATGGCAAGAACGTCAAGGAACTGTACGAACGTGTCTTCAAATTGGTGAGATGAATGGTGACCATCCAATTTTTGCCGTACACGGAAATCGAGGGATTGAGCTCGATCGGACGAATCAGGAAGCTTCTCAATGTCGCCAAGCAGGAAAAAATTGTCCTCCTGCAGGGCAGGCTGAGGAAAGAAGAGGAGACCGAGCTCATCAAGGTCACGATGGAGGAGATTAACAAGGAATTCAAGGGCATTGAGCTTGCCGTCATCCATCCGTCACTGAGCCAATTGTCCGGCTTCCAAAAGTTCAAGAATGACGTGCTGAGCACCTTGCTCGGTGACCGTCAGGGACTCACGATTATCGGGCCCGCGAGCGTGGTGAAGGAAATCAAGAAGGATCCGAACAAGATCGAGCTGCTGACTTCCGAACGACGGAAGCGCAGGTGAATCATGCCCCATCAATGCGTCCGATGCAATACGTTCTACGAGGACGGCAATGAGGCGATCCTGAAGGGATGCTCGTGCGGCGCGAAGCTGTTTTTCTTTATCAAGAAAGAGCGTTTGGAACAGTTGCAGAAGGTTACGGAGGAAGCGCCGCCGGTGAGCCAAGAGGAACGCAAGCAGATCGAGACTGATGTATTCAACGTGCTCGGTGTGCAGGAGCCCGAGGAACCGGTCGTGCTGGATATCGAAAGTGTTCGCGTCCTCAAGCCCGGCAAATATGAGATCGACCTGGTGCATTTGTTCCAGGGCAAGCCGTTGGTCTTCAAGCTCGCTGACGGCAAGTACATCATCGATATCGCCGAGAGCTTCCGGCGACTGCGCAAGGACAAAAAATGAATCGCATTGTCTGTGTGGGCATTGTTGCCGTGGTCGGCATCGTCGCACTCATTATTCTCTTGTCGTTGGCAGGGCGATGGTCAAGCACCGGTGCGGTGAGCACCGGCATCTGTCCGCTGGGTTCTGCGCCGATTCTTGCAGAAGGTCCGGGTGCCTGGAAGAAGGAAATCAGCAAATTCGAGCGCCTCGGCCATAGCTGCTTCATGGGGTATGATGGCGTGACGCCGTGCTGTGCGCGTACAGAAAAATGCTGTCTTTCCTTTGACGAGTAGCAGAGCGCCTCATGTTCTCGTCGATGCTTAAGAAAAGTTTATATAGGAGTAAGTAAAACATTGGGTCATTCCACTTACGAGGTGATTATCATATGGCAGAAGAAGGCAGAAACCTAGGTCTCGTGATTCTTGGTATTGTCGCCATCATTGCAGTTGTCGGCTTGGTCCTGCTCCTCTCCGGAGGCAAGGTGACCAAGACTGGACAGATTGTGAACGTGCCTGCGCTTGATGGGCTGAGGGAATGTGACAGCCCATGCACGCCAGCATTGCTCGGGCCATATGGCGAGAGCGGCTACCAGGTCACGGATTTCGAACAGTCATTCGGGAACAAGGGATACGAAACAGGGTATGAAGACCCGCGCTATCCTGGCAGCGGCGCATTGGTGTGCATCTGCCCGACCGAGACTGGTGAAAGCGTGATCTATGGCGACCGTTCCATCACACGCGGTCCTCCGTTCAACATGGACTCAGAACCTGCAGGTCGAGAGCGTGACTCGCGCCTCCCAGTCATGGGCGGCTACGAGATTGAGCGCTAAACACGCTTTCTTTTTTTCCTTTTCATCCCTTTTCTTCTCTTTTTTAACAATAACGTTTATATAGCTGGATATCCGCGGAAAGAAAAAAGAGGCATCTTATGAACAACCAGCGCATCCTCGGTTCTGTTCTTCCTGCAGTCGCGGTTTTGGCATTTCTCATGATCATGATTGCGCTTGCCCCGCCATCACCCACCGGTGGAGTAACGACATACCGGGAAGTTCCGCTGATCGGTGGCGTCAAGGAACGGCCTGATCCGCACGTGCAGTATGTGAGGATTGATCCTGGCTTGTGTTATTTGTCTGTCACGCGCCCTGCAACATTCTATACAAGGATTGATAGCATCTGTCAGGAATCGAACCACGGCAGGCAAAAGAACGAAGCCATGTGCCGTCGACAGGCAGAGCTTGATGCGCAAGGCCAGTGCATCACCGGCCCCTGGCGGCCAGGAAGCATCACGGGCAGCGTGGACAGCGAGGGGCGGGTGACCGGCATGATTACCGTTAATCCCTTGGCATGCGCTGATCTTGCAGAGGATTATGATGCGGTTGTTCAGCAAACCGTGAGTGAAGTAGCCCCTCCGCAGACAATCGCGATGATCAACCCGTGCACGAGTGCGGCAGAGGTCGCAACACGGACTGCATGGAATCCTGAATCACCTTTGCAGGAATACGTGCGTGTTGCGTTTCAGGGCGGCGATGTTGCTGGTTCTGTCAGGGGCGGCGAAGAAGACCAGACCGGTGACGTGCGGTATGTGCGTTGCGTGAACGGAGAAGTGCGCGTGAGTGTTTCTGGAGTTGCCGTCTGCAACACCCTATCCTCCTAGTTCTCTGCGTCAATCACGAGCCGTGCGATATCTGACAGCAATGACGAGATGGTGCTGCAATCGTGTGCGATGTTCGGCAATGCGGTCAACGCGTCGCTTGCCTGCCGGCGTTCTGCATGCCTGCGCGCCACGTCGTCCGCGAGTTGCTTGTTTTTTTCGTGCACTGCTTTCATCGCATCACGATAATCTTGTTCGAGCTGCTGGAGCAGAGTGATCATCGGATCGCGCTTTTTCGCAGGGATTGTAGCGCAATCCTTACAGAGCATCTTGACGACGTCAGCGAGCTGTTCGATGTGGTGCACGAGCATCCAGTTGCTCAAGACCAAGCGTGGGGTGAGGTTGAAGCGTGTTGCCATGCTTGGATTTGTAAGCGCGCTTTTCAGCAATCGCGTCAGCAAGAAATACAACCGGTTGACATCATAATCCCTGACCGCGACGCTTTCGCTGAGGTTCTTGCCGTGCGCAGTCGCAATGCAGTCCTGCATCATGGTGCGGACGATGATATCCATGCGTTTGATGCTCTTGTCGACTGAGATCTCCTGGAGGTTGAGCAGGTCTTTCGCAGAGATCTTGGTTGCGGTCTGTTCTGCGATCTCGAGCGCGACAAAGTCATGCAGCATTCTTCTGATTTCTTTGGCGTGCGTCGCGATGCTCTCGCCGATCAGGTCGATGGTGCTTGCGTCGTTCACGTATGCTGCCGTGATCTCTCGCTGCACGGTATCGAGTGCCTTGCCATCTACGGGAATCGTGATTGTTTTTTGTTTGTTCGTGGCCTGTTCGGTGAGGTGAGGTGTGACCAGGAGCTCGTGGTCAGACGTTTCGTGGAGGTAAACGGTTGCTCCCTTGCTGAGCTTGTTCTTCTCCAGCCATTCTTTGGGCAAAGAAATCGTGTGGCTTGCTTGTCCTGCCTTGACGAGTCTGCGGATGTGCACCATTGTTTGTAGTATATATTAGTCGTACTAGAACGATAGTATGTACGATATGTATATATTAATGTTTTGGCACAAAGGATGCAACAATCAACAACACAACATTGGGCACGCGCGTTGACGCACGGCACACAAGCAAACGCGTGTGAGCACATAACCCGATTGCTGAGTGCCAACACACAACCACAAAGCTAAGGCCGGGCAAATTCCCAAACCAATGTTGTTCACAACCACCATGAGCGTGACACAAGAAGCATCAAGCGCGCCAGCAACATTTGCGCAGCAACTGCAGTATGGACACATCGTGCATGAACGAGCGCTTGAAAAGATTGCAACGCTGCAACAGGAGAATGAGGGTCTCAAGCACGATCGACTGACGTCATTCTACCGTAAGGAGTTCTTTGAGGACAATGCAAAACAGATGTTCGAAGAGGCATACCTGTGCGGCATGCCTGCTGCCTATTTCATGATTGATATCGATCATTTCAAAGACATCAACGATACGTATGGCCACAAGACTGGCGACAAGGTGATTGCGCACACGGCACGGCAGCTTGCACGATGCCTGCGCGCGCATGACTCTTCAGGTTGCGAATCGCGCGATGGGGATCTGATTGGACGCTTGCAGGCTGAAGAAACAGTGGAGATCGGCAGGGTCGGAAGCGGTGACGAGTTCGGCGCGCTCGTTATCGGCGTGACGAAAAAGCAGGCAGGTGACATCGCCGAACGCATCCATACTGCGGTTCGCGAGAACCCTTACAAAACGATCCCGATGACGCTCAGCATTGGAGTGATGACAACAGAACCTGAAACAGTGACGACATGGGAAGACTGGTATCAAGGTGCGGACGAAGCCCTCTATCGCGCGAAGCGGAACGGGCGGAACCGCACCGAATTTTCCTCGCACGGCTTGGCGGCTGTGCCTCACCCATGGGCCGATGAAGCTATCATCGGCTCTGATCATTCTTCCTCCGCAGCATGACACGCTCAACCCCCTCTCTCACCAGGCGCGTATCACACGGTATTTCTTTGGTACGCGCCTTTTTGTTCCTTCCTGCATCCGGGCTGTGATGCCCCATGCTTCCCAAGAATCCCCAGCAGTGGGAGCGCATCGACCGCTTCCTCATGTCATTCTCCCCTGACGAAAAGATCGCGCTCGTGCATGACGCTGACCCGGACGGCTTGTGTTCTGCGGTGCTCATGAACAAGCTTATCGCGCGTTTGCGTGGCAAGCCTGCGGATCTGCACCTGACTCCTCCCAAAGGGACGCGGAACACCGTTGCTCTTGAAATCCTGGAGGTGCTGAAGAAGAAAAAAATTGCAAAGGTCATCTTTACCGATCTCGGCGTGCACGAGGACGCAGCGACAATCAAAAAGCTTGAGAAGCAGTGCGAGATCCTGATCATTGATCATCATACTTTTTTCCAAGATATCACATCAGAACGTGCCGTGCTCGGCATGCCGCAATTGATTGCAGATGACATCGACCCGTCGCGTTATGCCTCGACCAAGCTCGCGTATGATTTCGCCAACCGGCATACCAGTCTCGAGGACAGCGACTGGATCGCTGCCATCGGCATGATCAGCGATATGACCGGCAGCGCATGGCCGGAGTTTCTCAACCAGGTTTTCGCGAAGTACAAGATCAAGCCCAACCCCAAGGATTGGTTCCACACAGACATCGGCACAATCTCAGGCATGTTCTTTGCTGCGATGACGATTGACGCGAAGAACGTGAACTATTGCTTTGATGTCCTGATGCGTTCCAAGGCGCTGCACGACGTGCTCAAGGACAAGAAACTGAAATCGCTCAGGGCCGCGTTCGACAAGGAAATCAATACCTGGATCCAGAAGGCGCCGAAGCTCATGGAGAAGCACGATACGCTCAAGCTCCTTTGGTATGCGATCACGCCCAAGTACCGCATTAATTCCCCTGTCTCGACCATCCTCAGCCTGAAACCACATTATCAGGACTGGGTTATCCTCATCCTCGAAGTCAAGAAGGATATTGTGAACATCTCAGGCAGGTGTCAGAGCCAGCGCATCCCCATGAATGTGCTGCTCAAGGAAGCCACGAAAGGCCTCAAAGGCGCTGCAGGTGGCGGCCATGTGCCTGCTGCAGGCGGTCACGTCATTCCGAAGGATCTTGCCGTGTTCAAGCAGCGTATCCTCGATATACTAGGCAAAAATTTATATACTCCTAAAGAAAATCAACCACAACCAAAGAGGTGAATCAGTATGGCAGAAGAAGGTAAAGGAATTGCATTAGCCATTCTCGGTATTGTCGCGGTTATCGCGGTTGTCGGATTGATCTTGCTCTTCAAGGGCGCGACAGGAAAGGTCGCGTACACAACCGGAGGAGCAAAGGTCTATGGCGGCGGTGAGATCGCGCACGGATTGGACCAGTACACTGACCCTGAAGGCTTTGTCAGGTATAGCAGCGATAGGGTGTATTCAGGTGCGAACTTCATCTATCCTGAACGCATCGAAGACTCAGGCAATGGTGTTCCAAGCCCGACCTTTGATCAGGACTATAGGCGTCAGGGTCCGGTCTTGGGTAACGCATGTCCCTTCCAACCGTACACCCGCATCGTGACCCGTTTGTATGCAAAGGGTCAGGACTGCATTGAGCAAGGTTTCGACCCTACTACAGAAGACTATGTGGATGTCGGCGTGAACAACGCAGGCGATCAAGTGTGCTGCATCTGAGCACGCTCGTTTTCTTTTTTTATTCATTCTTTTCTTTCATTCTCTCGTAAGCCATAAATACAGCAATCTTCTGCGCAGACCTGATGGACCAGAAGGACGTCGTGCTGCAGTTCTTGGATTGCCTGAATACCGGTACGACCGTTGAGCAGCTGCTGCAGCAGACCGCAGAGTTCGTGAGCCGTGCGTTCAGGCCTGAGCATTGCGCGTTATGGGTCAATAGTACGAATGCTTCAGGTATCCCTGCGAGTCAGCCGTTCCTGAACATCAGCCAAGTTTTGCACAACCACGTGCGTTCTTCGAATGCATTTGTTCTTGTCCAGAATCCTGGGCAGGATTTGCTTACTGTGCGCGTGAAGGACGCACAGGCATTGCAGGTGCAGGTGGCTGCGTTTCCGGTGCGGTTGCAAGGCAAGCACGCTGCGACACTCGTGCTCGGCACGTCTTCTTCGATTGCGCATCATGCTGATCTTGTTTCGCTTTTGTTGGACAAGCTTTCCGTGGCACTGGGCAGGGCGCAGCGTTTCCAGGATGCGCAGCATTCTGCCATGACTGACGCGCTCACCGGGCTCTACAACAAGGCATATTTCCTTGAAGCTCTCAAGAATGAGGTCGCGCGCTCGCAGCGTTCGCAGAAGCCGATTTCGCTTATCCTTTTTGACTTCGATAACTTCAAGGAATTCAATGATACACACGGCCATCCTGAAGGTGATAAGCTGTTGCGGCAGCTTGGCGAAGTGGTGCGTGCGACAGTCCGCGCGATTGACATCCCTGCAAGGTATGGTGGCGAGGAATTCACTATCATCCTGCCTGAGGCAGGTCACGATGCCGCATTCACGTTTGCCGAGCGCCTGCGGACAACCGTGCAGAACCAGTTGTCCACTACGATCTCCATTGGTATCGTGACGTGCATGAACGCTTCGGTCTCAGGTGATACGCTGCTGAAGGAAGCAGACAGGGCATTGTACATCGCCAAGCGCAATGGCAAGAATCAGACGAGGAATCTCCTGATTATCGACAAGGCATTGGGCGTCATCGATGTGCAGGAAGCTGCGGAGATCGGCAAGCGTCAGGCGTAGGTTTCGTAGTATTTCTTGATTGTGTTGTCCGTGATGTCCTCGGGTGCAAGGTCGGTGTTCGAGAGCACTTGTTTCTCGACGACAAATGTCGCGTGTCGTGCAGAGGGAAGCCGTGGATCGCGCATGACTTTTTTCCCTGCATAGCGTTTGTGAAGATCGTCAAAACGTTCTTTAAGCGTGAGCACTCCGTGAGGTCCTACTCGTAAGTCTGCATATTTGCCCAATTTGTTTTCCCAATCGCTCGAACGAATAAGGTCATTCATGAAGAAAAGATCAGTGTGTTGGAGGAGCTGTATGATACGTGGTGGTACTGCCAATTCTCGTGCGAATGCAAGCGTTACGTCTTGATCCTGGGAACCATATTTTTTGATTGTTTCTTCTTGTCGTTTTTTCCAGCCGTGTAGATCAGATGCGATGTCGTCGCCATACATGTCTGTCTGAGAAAAATCAAACTTCACAATATTGCCCAGGTCATGCAACAGCAAATACGCAACGAGGTCATTGTTGTTGAGGGCAGGTCCGTTCCAATGGTCCGCGATGAGTCTTCCAACAGAAACAACTCGGAAATGATGCTCTTGTAAGTTCTGGGGTATCGGAAATCGTGCATAAATGCTTTTGATGTTCGCAATAATGTCTTCGCTGTTCATTTGCTCGTCAGGATCTCAACCACATCGCGGTGCTTGAGCACGTGATCCCTGCCGACCTTCCTCTTGGTTTTCACGTCGATGGCAGCCACGAAGTTCTTGGCGAGGTCAGTGTGGATCTTTGCTGCGAAATCAAGTGCCGTGCTGCCAGGAGGCAGGAGGAAGCAGTCAGGCAAGACATTGCCGTGCTGGTCTGCGAGCTTGCTCACGCCGCCAGGGAAGATCGCGATGTGCTTGAGCAGCGTGAACACCGCAGCGTCGATCGCCTGCTGCACTCCGGTGGAACCCCAGGTGTCGAGCACGTTTGCCTTGATGAATTCCAGCGCTTTTGCTTGTGCATGCTGCAATTGGCCAGTGGGCTTGTAGTCCTTGTTGCCAGGAACATACTCGATGAGTCCTTTCCGTGATGCCTCTTTCAAGGCGAGTTCGCTTTCTGCTGAGCAGGGCACGAAGATGTAGTCAGGGAACTGCTTCTTGCACTGTTCGAGATTTGCCTTTGCAGTAGGAATGTCCATCTTGTTCGCGACGATGAGCATCGGCTTGGTGCGCTTGCGCAGGATGGTGGCGAGCTGGAGGAGCTGGTCTTCAGTCCACGTGGTCGCGTTCGTTGCGAGACGGAGATACTTCATTGCCTCGGTGACCATGTCCTCGGTCACGCTGAGTCCGGACAACTGCTTGGCGAGCGCCACCGCGATCTCCTTGTGCTCGTGCTGCAGCTGCCGCGCGAGCTTGTCCCAGCCTTTCTTGAGGATGGCGAGATACCAATAATCGAGCTCGACCTCGAGGAATTTGACATCGTTCGCAGGGTCGTACGTGCCTGGCTCGACGGGCTCGCCTTTCTCGTTCGTACCGCCAGACATGTCCACGACATGGATTAATGAGTCCGCCTGCCTTAAATCATCAAGGAACTGGTTGCCCATGCCTTTGCCGAGGTGCGCTCCCGGCACGAGGCCGGCGACGTCTAGGACTTCCACCGGCACAAAGCGCGTGCCTTGGACGCAATGGCCGAAGCGCGGATTGCACTGAACGCCGAAATCGCGGTCAGCGCACTCGACCCTGACAAACGCAAAGCCCTTGTTCGGCTGGATGGTGGCAAACGGGTAATTGGCGATGAGGACTTCTGCCATGGTGAGCGCCTTGAAGAACGTGCTCTTTCCGACATTTGCCTTTCCAACAATGCCGACTTGCATGACATTTTCTGCAAGCGGTGTTCTTATAAACCTTTGCTCAGAAAGTCTTTTAAACACCGGAGTCACCGAGGAGCGCGATGGCAGCCATCAGGCATCGGTACACGGGACTCGAATACGCGACCATTACCAAGTATACGATCAACCTGAAAGACATCTTTCATCTGGATAACCTGTACTTATTGATGCACGAATGGCTGATTGAGCATGGGTATGCCACGCGTGACGACGCCTCATTTCCAGAGAAATATTACTTGCACAAGGAAAGCGGTGCAGGAAAAGAGGTATGGTGGCGCTGGCGGC
This sequence comes from uncultured Methanosarcinales archaeon, assembly GCA_964472615.1. Taxonomy (GTDB): domain Archaea; phylum Nanobdellota; class Nanobdellia; order Woesearchaeales; family ARS49; genus JAWAAW01. Next base: position 2,394 of record CAYYLN010000015.1, on the reverse strand, counting down.
CGCAGCGCTTCCCATTGGGCGAGAACAAGCTCTGGCGTTTTGATCTCGACATCGATACGCACGTGCTCACGCTCAAGGATATCGAGGCAGTGATTGCGGGAAAGAAATACAAGGCACATCAAGGCGAAGTCGAGGTGAACGTGGTCGCAAATCTCGTGCGTGATCCGGAAAAGATCCTAGAAAAGAGCATGTTCAAGGATGTCAAGAAGATGCTGTATCAGCGCACCTGGAAGCAGCAGCGCGAGATGCTGGAGAAAGAGCTTTACAAGGAAGCGTTCCAGTTCCGTGATGCGATCAACACCTTCCTCAAGATCGAGACCTACTTGCCGACGAAGGAATGGCCGGAATTCTGGCCCAAGCGCGTGCCTGAGTAATCTCGTAAGATTTATATAGCAACAGACGTGCAATCACGGCATGGTCAAGAAGACAATTCCGATGCCGGTGACATACCTCAAGCATCGGGGATTGTTCAGTCATCCGCAGCTGGTCAAGGGCATCCAGAAATGGTTTCATGACCAGAACTATACGTTCAGCGCAGGCAAGTACAAGCTCAAGCCCAACGAGGCAGAATATGAGGCATCAGGTGATCGCAAGGTCAATGAGTATGTCAAGTTCGAAGTCAACGTGCACGTCTGGATCCGTGATATGTCTGAGGTCGAGGTCGTGCAGGACGGCGAGAAAAGGAAGATGAATGAGGGCCAGATCAACATCGAGGTCACCGGCAACTATACCCTGGACTACAGCGAGCGCTTTGGTGGCAATGCGTTCTTGCAATGGCTGCAGGACTTCTATCATGATTACATCATCCGTCAGACCATCGAGCAGGTATGGGAGGACGATCTGTACATGAAGATCGTCCAGCTCACGAACACGATCAAGGGTCTGCTCGGCATCGAGGCGAGCTGAATGCCAGAAAAGCGACCGGTCGTCGAAGGAGAGAGCATTTCCTACGAAGGCATCTTCGTGCTCAAGGACGTCTATAAGATGCTGTACGAATGGATGGGTGACAAGGGATATGTGCCAGTGGAAAAACGCACGCATGAGAGCGTCACCAAAGCAGGCAAGCACGTGGAAGTCGATTTCGAGCCGTACAAGAAATACACTGATTACGCGAAGAGCGTGATCCGCATCAAGCTTTCAGCAACCAATCTCACTGATGCCGAAGTCACGCGTGATGGTCACAAGAAGAAGATGCAGAAAGGCAAGCTCCACGTCGCATTTGATTCCTGGCTCGAGACTGATTACGAAGCCCGTTGGGAGACCGGTGCGGTCTTCTATGTCCTCCGCACGATATTCGAAAACTACGTGTACACGCCGTTCCTGAGTGGATTTGTCAGCGGCGTCCGCGAGGACACGAACTTCCTCAAGGAACAACTCAAGGCGTATCTGAATCTCGAGAGATTCCAGTAAGAATTTCTGTATTGTTGGTCTCTGTGCCCGCTGGGCACCGAATTCGTATCAGAATCTTTAAATACCGTTTCAATCGTTCCACAGTCATGCCTCTGTAGCTCAGTAGCCAGAGCACCTGCCTTGTAAGCAGGGGGTCGAGGGTGCAACTCCCTCCGGAGGCTCCTTTTTCAATCGAAACATTTAAAGCGCCATCTGTCACAACTCGTTCTGTGGCGTACGACTTTGTCGTTCTTGGAGCAACAGGCCTGCAGGGCAGAATCGTCTCACGCGACCTTATCGAGCACGGCTACAAGGTTCTATTATGCGGCAGGAAGCGCGCTCATATTGAAAAGTTGTTGACGCATGACCATCAGACCGCTTTCCATTACGTTGAATTGACAGATAAAGCCCACACAGTGGACGTGCTGAAGGGTTCCGGAGCGTCGGTCGTAGTCAATTGCGCAGAGGGCGACTATAATCTTGACGTGCAGAAGATGTGCCTCAAGATTGGCGCGCATTCAGTAGACTTAGGCTCTGACGTGGGTATGACTGCGAGCCAGTTTGCATTGCATAATGCCTTTCAGAAAAAGCGTTTGTGCGCAATGACGGGCTGCGGTTCAGTGCCGGGAATCGGGAATGTCATGCTGCGGCACGCGACCGAGCAGCTCGATGTCGTTGATGCGGTCGAGGCTGGTTTTGCGTGGACTGCGAACAAGCAGGTGTTTGTGGTCCCGTTCTCAATCATCAGCATTATTGAGGAATTCACCGACCTGCCGACGATTGTCGAGCACAGCCGGTTCAAGAAGGTGCCGCCGCAGAGCGATGACCACGCGATGCGTTTCAGGGAAATCGGCCAGCAGCACGAGTTTCTCGTGCGCCACTCAGAGACGTACACGTTTTTCCAGTACCTGAAGCGCAAGGGCGTGCGTGATGTGAGATTCTATGCTGGCTTCCCGCACTTCTCGTACAATACCCTCATGGCGTTCATCAAGGCAGGCCTTGGCG
>CAYYLN010000014.1:0-15411 GCA_964472615.1 uncultured Methanosarcinales archaeon | reverse complement strand
TGAGTCCTACCGCAAGCAAATATCCTATGAAGAACAACAGCAACCATTGCTTGCTGTTGAGCTGTCGTTTCATAGCCTTATTGCCCAAAAAAAGCAGTCCAATAATTCCCAAGACATTGAGCAACGCGTTAAAACGTGGAAGGGGCCAATAGGATGGGTATGAGGAAACTTTGCCGATGTGAATGAGACCCTTAATCTCTTCAATACCCTGAGCAAGATGGCCTGCTCGTGTTATCGGGTAGAAATATGCGGCAAATGGCGCAAACACAAGCGCCGCAATGAGCGCCAGCACAAAATAGTCCTTGCTCCACTTGCTCTTCCACGCGAAAAAGAGCCAAAGCATCGCAAGCAATGGCGTGTATAAGATAAGCTCCACATAATGCGAGAGCCATTGCGCGACCACAAAAGAGCCAATCAGCACCCCTGCCAGGCAAACCTGCCTCATTTTGAGCTCCTTATTGAAAAGAAGAATCAGGAAAAAAATAATTGCAAGAACATACAGGAACGCATACTGGTCATACAAGAATCCAATGTACGTCTGAAACAACCATTTGGCCTGGGGAAATGCCGCAAGCGCGAGCGCAAGCATTCCGATTTTCCACCCGAAATATCTCCTGACAAGGACAAACACCATAAGCGCAACAAGGACCGAGACAAGATGTGTCACGAGTATCGTGGTCTGGTAGGTGGAAAGCGTTGTAAGTTTTGTCAGGCTTGCAATGAACAGGAAGAAAAACACAGGCTGGACGGTCAGAGACTTCTCAACGCCATTGACCCGGTAGGGTGGATTATATCGTGCATCCTCGCTCTCATAAATGTAATTGGTATAACTCGTATCGGCGAACAGATCAAACGACGTGATGATGGGAAGCACGTCCTTATCGAGATTACCTTGGTTGAATGGAAAGTTCCTCAGGACTAGCCCACCAACAGCAAGAATAACAACCAGCGCGATAACGAACGCGTCCTTTGATAATTGCATATCACTCCCCTCTTTTGAGCAACGAGAAACCCTATTTAAACATTGGCATTTCCATAAAATGGAAATGCCAAGTGTGGTCAAGAACCGCTTTTCAGTTCTTGACACATTGCGCAAAACACCGTCGCGAAGGTATCAAGAACCGCTGGTCAGATATAGGCGGCATTCATGCCGCCGAAGTCCATGGCGGTTCTTGAGTCTCGGAAATCCGCTGATTTCCGATGAACTACTTGAGAAACCGCGTTTCTCAAGTTCGTCGACAAGCTTTGCTTGTCGAGATGACAACGCTTCGCGTTGCTCAAGTCATGCTCGCGATTTTCACTGGAAATCGCGACATTTTTAAAGACCTTGCTTGTAGACGCAGCGGTGGTACCCATCGGATTAAGCATTGTCATTCCTGTCTACAATGAAGTTGCAAACATCCAACCATTGTATCGAGAACTTCTTTCTGTACTCGAGCCGATACACCAGCCATTCGAAATCCTTTTTGTCGATGACGGAAGCAGGGACGGGTCAACCCAGCACCTGATACGCCTCCACCAGGCAGATCCCCGCGTCAAAGTCATCGTGTTCCGCCGCAATTACGGCCAAACGGCTGCATTGGATGCGGGCATTAAGCAGGCCCGATATGAGTTGGTCGTTACCCTTGATGCAGATCTTCAGAATGATCCCCGCGACATCCCACGCCTTCTTGCGAAACTCCATGAAGGATATGATCTGGTCACGGGCTGGCGATGGAAGCGTCAAGACCCTCTGCTCAAACACATCACCTCACGATTTGCGCATTTCTTGCGCTTCTGGTTCATCCGCGAGACCATCCACGATTCAGGATGCACGCTGAAAGTCTTCAAACGGGACTGTTTCAAGGAATTCACACTCTATGGCGAGATGCATCGCTATATCCCTGCGCTTCTCAGCCTGCGCGGTTTCAAGATTGCAGAGCTCAGGGTCAATCATCGACCGCGACGCGCCGGCAAAACCAAATACAACCTTTTCCGGGTCTTCCGAGGATTCTTCGACCTGTTGTTCATCAAATTCTGGAACGATTACTCAAGCAGGCCCATCCATTTTTTCGGCATGATCGCACTCTTCCAATTCCTCATGGCCGGTGTCATCTTTCTCGAACAAATCATCAAGGCGATCATCGTGCAAAGCCTCACCGCAGGCCCATTATTCATCCTCGCGGTCCTCTTGCTCATCACCGGCTTGCTCACGTTCCTGTTCGGTTTCCTTGCGGAAATTCTCATCAGAACCTATTATCACGACCGGCCGAATTACAGCATCGGCACCATCTACAAGTGACCGTGTACCATGTGTGGAATTGCAGGCATTGCGTGGGATGATCAACGCTTGGTACGGCGCATGGCAAAATGCGTGCGTCATCGAGGCCCTGACCAGGCAGGAGTCTTTACTGATGGCGTTGTTTCTCTTGCCCATCAGCGATTAGCCATCATTGATATCTCTCTGCGTGGAAAACAGCCCATGACCAATGAAGACGGCACGATTTGGGTTGTGTTCAATGGAGAAATCTATAATTGGAAAGAGCTCAGACAACGTCTTGAACAGGCAGGCCACCGGTTTACCAGTGATGCAGACACTGAAGTCATTGTTCACGGGTATGAACAGTATGGTGAGCAGTGTTTTGCACTGCTCGAAGGCGATTTCGCAATCGCCCTGTATGATTCCAACAAACGCCAGCTCTTCTTGGCCCGCGACCGCGTCGGCATCAAGCCATTATATTACACATTCCTTGACGGCTCCCTTGTATTTGCGTCAGAAATCAAGGCAGTACTCGAATGCCCTGGACTTGCGCGGCAAGTCAATCGCCGCGTGCTCGACAGGTATCTCACGCTCCGTTATCCCTTTGGAAAAGAAACCATGTTCCAAAGCATCTTTCGCGTGCTTCCCGGCGAACTCATCAGGTATGATTGCGCTTCCCAGCAGGTCGAGGTCAAAAAATTCGCATCCGTCGCAAAAGCGCCCCTGTTTCCGTCTGAACAGACCATGGTTGCACAGCTTCGAGCCGCGCTAACCAAGGCAGTCCAACGGCAAATGATGAGTGATGTGCCTTTGGGAGCGTATTTGAGCGGAGGCGTTGATTCTGCTTCTGTCGTTGCGCTCATGCAACAGCAATGCAAAGAACCACTCAAAACATTCTCTGTCGGGTTTGGTCTCGAGGATACTGATGAACTGCGTTTTGCGCGTTCCCTCAGCGACCAGATCGGCACTGACCACCACGAGATCATCCTTGAGAAGGATGTCGTGCAACTCCTGCCCAAGATTATCTGGCATAGCGACGAGCCCATTGCCGATCCTGCAATGATTCCTGTGTACGTCCTTTCTCGTGAAGCAAAAAAAGACGTGACGGTTGTTCTCACCGGCGATGGCGGAGACGAACTCTTTGCAGGATACGAGCAACAAAAGTTCCTGAGGCTTACGCAACGCGCAGCACGTATTCCCGGGCTGCGGACCATGCTCGCAGCAGGCCTTTCATTTTGTCCTCCTGCAGTCTTGAACGGCGTATTCAAGTATGCGCGTGATTTGGGGACCCCTGGCATTCTCCGCGCCCAACAACTCCTTCGTGCACGAACCCCTGTTGAACAATATCTGGCGATTACCGCTATCTTTTCAGCCCATGAACGCAGACGCATGAGCCCTCATTGTCCGTTGACCACTGAACACGATCTTCGACGCTACTTGAACAACCCACGCACGGTTGTGCACGACTCATTGCGGTTTGAATTTGACGTGCAATTGCCCGAAAACATGCTCATGAAAACAGACCGCATGACCCTTGCGCATGCAGTCGAAGCGCGCGTGCCGCTTCTGGATACGCATGTCCTTGCAGTCGCTTCGCGTATACCCCTCTCGTGGAAACTGCGCGGCAGAACGGAAAAATACATCTTCAGAAAAGCAGTTGCGCCCTTTGTCCCCAAACTCATCGCGCAGCGGAAAAAACAGCGCTTTTACGTGCCTATTGATCACTGGCTCCGTCAGTGTCGGCCATTGCTTGATGAATGCTTTTCATCTGAACGATTGCGTCATGGACTGCTGAACCCGCAGGCAATACAGAAAATCCGCGGGCGATACTCCCGCGCCCCGCTCTTTTATGCACGGCAGCTCTGGAGCCTGCTCACCTTCCAACTCTGGCACAAACAATTCATTGAAGAATACTCTTCGGCAGGTTTTTAAATTAGCGTTTTGTCGTGTACGCTATGTTGTATCGCACCAGTCTACTCTTCCAACCTTTTCTTCTCGTGATTGATATACTCGGGACGCTTCTCTTTTTCTGGCTCAGATTCAAAAAACTCCCCCAACCACGACGCATCCTGCTCATCCGCTTGGAACACGTGGGAGACGTGCTCCTCACTACGCCTGCCCTTCGCGCACTCCGCAAGCGTTTTCCCACTGCCCAGATTGATGTCGTAGTACGTGATTTTACCGCGCCCATCCTCAAGCGGAACAAGAACATCAACAACGTAATCGTCTGGAATGCGCCTTGGCTCTCCTCGCTTGGGCACAAGGACTCATGGGCGCAATCGCTTCGTATTATTTGTCTCCTCAGAAACAAATCGTATGATCTCGCCATTGATTTTCATGGGGACCCCCGTAATATCGTTCTTGCAAGCCTGGTTGCACAGTATCGTGTCGGCTTTCGCATCCGCGGACTTGGATTTCTTTTGAACAAATGCATTCCCTACCGTCAACAACACGCGATTGATCGCAACCTCTCCCTCATCAACGCGCTTGGCGCAACCACTGCCAATCGCGACATTGAACTCTCGCTCTCGACTGCAGACAAGCGCTTTGCCCGCACACGCCTTGCATCCCCTGCGCAATGGGTATGCATTGCTCCAGGCTCTGGCCGCAAAGAAAAAAACTGGCTTACGGAACGATGGGCGACTGTTGCCGATGCGCTCATTGAACGCTCCAAGGCACGCATTGTTTTCACAGGAAGCGCGCGTGAACACCTGCTTGTTCAAGGAATTATCGACCGCATGCGGCATCCTGCGGCAGCCCTCAACCTGTGCGGAAAGACATCGCTTCCACAACTTGCCGCAGTCATCCAGCGTTGCTCACTCGTCCTTGGCCCTGATTCAGGAACCATGCATCTCGCACGTGCCATGAAAACACCGCTCCTTGGCTTATTCACCGTCGAAAACCCAAACGAATGGGGGTATCATGAGCCGTTCTATCAACACATCAAGCGAGCGCGTGCAGAACAGATCACGGTCACCGATGTCCTCACGAGCGTTCAGAAGCTCCATGTCCTTGGCCGAAGGACGAAAGATTAAAAAATGGCTTTCCGGCTCACTGTGCTGTGGAATCCTCTGAACAACAAGCCCCGCCATCAAGGCTTGCACGCCTCACGTGGCAAGGCAAGCTGGCAATCATTGCGGTTCTGATCACGTTGGGGATTGCGTTCTTCCAGTATCTTCGATTACGCCATCTTCCCGGGCCGTATTATGGCGGCGACCTCTATGCGCATCACGGATTCGCGCTTAATTATATGGCCAACGGATTCTGGGCAGATCCCTATTTTGTTGGCCATTACGCATTTTATCCCTGGTTGGGAAATTATTTGTTCATCGCAGTAAGCCTTTTGCCAGGAGTTTCGTTGATGAAAGCAGAAATATTTGTCGGATTGCTCACGACAACACTCTCCGCACTTGCATTTTACTTCCTGGGAAACCAACTCTTCAAAAACAAAACACATGCGCTGCTCTTCCTGCTCTTTTCTCTTGACATGCGCGGCATTCCCGATGGCGCACCCAACAATGTCCCCTGGATGATCACCATCCCATTCTGGTTTGCATTCTGGCTCAAGGCCGAAGAAACAGGAAAGACCAGGGACAAGCTTCTTGCAGGATTGTTTATCGGCCTCACAAGCCTCGCCCATGTCGCTTTCTTCCTCGCAGGCATGGCACTCTTTGCATTCACCATCACTGTTGAAACGCTCCGTGCGCCGCAGAAAAAAGAGGCAATCATCTCCGCACTCAAGCTCTACGAACCAATGCTCGCTGTCGGGTTTGTCATATCACTCCTCTTCTATGGGCCAATCATCGTAAACTATCATGCAAAAACATTGAACCCGCTGTTCCAATACAATGGCCCCGCGATAGAGACATTAGGGGTCGGATGGGCTTTCAGAGAATTGTTTAGTACCCTGTTTAACTTCACCTCGCTGACATTGGCGCTCCTGAGCAGTCTCATCATCTTAGGCCTTGGAACTGCCCTGATGAACCTGAACAAGAAAACACCGCGGTATGCAATCTTCTGGCTGATTGCAGGCACACTCGTGCCACTCCACCACCTCATCACGCGGCCACTCTTGGGCAGGTGGATATTGCCAGGTCATGTCGGTAATACATCGCTCGCATTGCTGGTTTTTCTCGTGTACGGCATCTCTGTCCTCTTTCAAGTGGCCCAGAAAAAATGGCCGCGCCCCACTACAAAGCGCATTGCATTCATCGCGGTTCTCATCCTTGTTCTTGCACTATTCGCACGAAATTATGAGAGTTATCGTTCAAACCGCTGGGTGCAATTCGGCGAGAGTCTCGATACCCCTACACAATCCTGGCTTGCGTTTGGCGAATGGATGCGAAACAATACTGATGCGAATACTGTTGTGCTGGGCGGCGACGAAACCTGCTTTGCGATGAATGCGGTCAGCGGACGGAAATGCGTCTTTGTCCGGCGCACCCATGCGAATTATTTTGTCGACGTCGAACAGCGCTATGCAGACGGGATAGTTCTGCTTTATGGGAACAACAGCGTGCTGACGAAGCTGCTCATTGACAACTACAGCGTGGATTACGTCCTGATCGATACGTTCATGATGCAATCATCGGTCAATGTAGACGCGAAATTCGAATCCTATCTCGGCGAGAACAATGTGACTTTCACGAAAATCCGGGAACGCAAAGACCCATCTGTTCCCAATTCGCGCGTGTTTGACTTATTGCGCGTGCCATTCCAGCCATTGAACAAAGAACTTGAATCGCGCTTGACTCCGGTTGCAGTCCTTCACGTCACGAATCAACCAGCGATTCGCTTGTTCAAGGTCGCCCGGTGATTCGCAAGATTTAAAAGTGGCGTCCCGTGCGTGCGAATCATGGCAACAAGGCGCATGCGGTTTCTCATCACTGGCGGTGCAGGGTTTCTCGGCCATAATCTCGCACGGTTTCTCCTGAAGAAAGGACACCACGCGCGCACCATCGACCTTTGCCCATTTGAGTATCCTGATCTCAAGGACCACGTCGAACACGTCCAAGCAGATATTCGTGATAAGGACCTGTTGCGAAAAGCAGCACGTGACGTTGATGTCATTGTGCACACTGCAGCAGGTTTGCCGTTATGGAAGCCATCAGAGATCAGGTCAGTGAACATCGATGGCGTCAAGGCAGTGCTTGAGACCGCGGTCGCGCTCAAGATCCCCCGCGTGGTGCACATTTCTTCGACTGCAGTGTATGGCATCCCTGACCATCACCCCTTGGTCGAGGCCGATACACTTGAGGGTGTTGGGCCTTATGGCCAAAGCAAGATCATCGCTGAGAAACTCTGCGAATCCTACCGCCGCAAGCTCTGCATTCCCATCCTCAGACCAAAATCCTTCATCGGCGCAGGCAGACTGGGCGTGTTTGACGTGCTTTTTGATTGGGTTCGTCGGGAAAAAAACATCCCGATCATCGGCTGGGGTAACAATCGCTATCAATTACTGCACGTCGAAGACCTCAATGAGGCGATTTTGCTTGCCGCAACAAAACCTGCCGAGATCTCCAATACCACATTCAATATTGGCGCAGCGAAATTCGGCACGATGAAACAAGACTATCAGGCATTGCTCAATCACGCAGGCTTTGGCAAGTGCGTCATCGGCACTCCTGCAAAGCCATTGATCTGGACATTGCGCATCCTTGAACGATTCAAGCTCTCTCCATTGTACAAATGGGTCTATGAGACTGCAGACAAGGACAGTTATGTGAGCATTGACAAAGCGCGCAAGGTCCTTGGTTGGGAGCCGAAGTACAGCAATGTGGATGCATTGATTGACAGCTACGACTGGTATCGGCAGCATTACCAAGAATATATCGGCAAATCAGGCGTCACGCACCGCGTTCCGTGGAAGCAGGGCATCCTTACGCTGATCAGGGCATTCTTCTAATAGCAAATCTCATTCATTTTGGAAGTGATTTTTGTGAGATTTGCTATTGAGCAGAGCGCACAAGATTTCCATTACTAATGCGCGCTGCTATACTGTTTTAGTGTGGAGAAATCATGTGCTTCGCGTATTTTGATTCAGGGCTATGCCAAGTCTCCCTGATGCCTTGGTCAAAAGGAGTGTATGCGACGCCAAATTCCTTGTCCCAGGGTTCGACCGGAAAGAGGTCGCCTGCGACCAGTGCCTTCATCTGTTCAGGAGTAAACATGGGCTTGCCAGTGATCCAGCCATAGATCCTAAGCAGCAACGCAAAGATGGGCAGCGGGATGGGCATGAATAACCGCCACCAGCCGCGCGCCTGAGCAATCATCCTGAGCAAGTTGATGTACGTGATGCGTTCGTAGCCGATGATATTCCAGGTCTCATTCTTGGGCTTGCGTTTGGTGAGCGCAACAATCACCCTGCACAAGTCCTTGACGTACAAGGGCTGACGGATATAGTTTCCTGATCCGGGCACAGGAACGATGGGCATTTTTTCCATAAAGCGCGTGATCCAACCCAAGTGTTTGGAATCAAAGAGCCCATACATAATGGGCGGCCTGAGGATTGTGTGCGGAATGCGGCTTTTGCGCACGAGCTGTTCGCCGATCCGCTTGGTGCGCGTGTACTCATCCTTGGCAACAGAAATCACGACCGAAGAGCTGATGTGGATGAGGTTCTTGATTTTGTGCTTCTTGCAGAGGGCGAGCACATTCTTGACGCCCTCAATATTGCTTTGGACAAATGATTCTCGCATGCGTGAAGCGATCTGGGCATGGAGTTGTGCCATGATATCCGCACCTTTGCATTCATCCTCCCATGGGCCGTGCTGGCTCACGTCTGCCTTGATGCACTTCACGCTTGGATTGAGTCGTTGGAGAAGCGCGAGATTGGGATTGCGGTCAATGGCCACAACGTGATAGCCTTCCTTGACGAGCATCGGCACCACATTCTGTCCAACAAGGCCTGCTGCTCCGGTGATAATGATTTTTTTGGTCATGGGTAGTCTTCGAGAATGTAGTGAGCAACTTTTTCTCCGCTTTCCAAGGCGACATTCATATTGCGGATCTTGGGAAAGGTGACTTGGATGCCTGCGTTGTACAATCCTTTGACTGGCGTACGATAGGAAGGGGCATATGTGGTGTACTCCTTATCATAAATGGGTTCTGCGTATTTCTCGCGAAAGACAAAGCACCAGTTGAGCTCCATGTCAGGGAAATACCTCCTGAGCGCGTGAAGATAGACGTCCTTGATTTCATCGTCGCTTTTGGGCAAATCCTCGGCGCTGCCTCCATAGCGGATGACCCAGGAGACTTTGCTCTTGTACTTGTCGACCAGCACCGAGTGCTGATAGAGCACATGGATGCGCTCGCCAATGAAGTTGACCCAATAATTCTCAGGATCGAGGAACTCCTTGGTTGCGAAGAGGAGGCCGACCACGGGCGTGTACCGGAGCTTCTTGATGTTGTTGACGTATTCCTCAGGCAGTCCTTTTGCGAACTGCACAAGCTCAGGAACCGGAATGGTGTTGACGAACACGTCAAAGACTTCTGTATGCTCCTTGCCTCCAACGGTATAGCTAATCACCCTCTTCTGCACGTCCAGATTCGTGATCGTTGCCTTGAGAAAAATCTTGCCACCTTTGTGCACGACATCATTCTCCAAGCCATCAATCATGCCTTGGATGCCGCGCATCGGGTACGTGAACAGGTCGTTGAATTCCCGTTCCTTCATGCGATGCGCGAACTGCTTGATTGCAATTTGGCTGAGCGGAATATTGAACTTGTTCCTGCCGTACAGCTGGTAGTACATCTTCTGCGTCACGCTCTTGCCGCACATCTTGGTGAGATAGGTTTCAGCATCGAGCTCATCTGGCAGCGTATCGGGATTGAGCACGTACGAGACGTACAGGCCGAACAAACCGAAACGGAGCTTCTCAATGAAATTCAGATAGCTGAACCTGAGATACTTCCAGGGCTTGTTGATATTGTAGACCTTGTCCTTCAAGGCAACCGCGAGATTAATGCGTTTCCAGGTATTGTTGCCCAAGAGGTCATAGCGCTGCAGATAGTCGAGCGTCTTGGTATTTGTGCGGACGATGTGATGGTTGAAACGCGGGATCAGGTCTCCTTCAACCTCAAAACTGCTTGCCAACCCTCCCAGAAAGGGCGCCTTCTCCAGAATCGTGACCTCTACCTTGCCTGCATCGAGCAGTTTGTCTGCTGCGGCGAGACCTGCAAGACCACCGCCCAAAATCATGACGCGCATGATTGAAAATGAGCAGCAGATGCTTTATAAAGATAGTTATCTTTTTTGAGCAATGCGAAAGTAATAAAAGACATTGCTTGTTCGATATTCTCATGGTTCGTTATGTTCCTATCGAGAGCATCGATCAGCAAAAAGCCGAACGCGCACAGGCGTATGAACACGAGATATGCTTGCGGCCGCATCAGATACAAGCAGTGCAGCGCTTCATCCGGTCACAACCGCGTACGAGCCGCATCGTTGAACTTGGTGCAGGCGGAGGACATCTTTCTGCATGGATGCTCACGCAGGGATTTCGCAATGTCTCGTGCGTGGACATTGATGATTACCTCGTGTATCCTGAACTAAAACCACGATTTCACGCATGCGACCTCTCGCGTGACCGCCTGCCATTCAAGGACGCGAGCGTCGACGGCGCCATTGCCATTGAGGTCATGGAACATCTCGAGAACATGGTCTGGTGTATGAAAGAGATCAGCCGTGTGTTGAAACCAAATGGCTGGTTCCTGATGGCAATCCCGAATGCCGCCAATCTCCGCAGGAGAATCACTTTTCCTTTCACCGCAGACGATCTGCTCGTCAGCGAAAAAAACGATCATCTGCAGAACATCACTCACGCCCTGGTCAAAAAGCTCGCACGCGCCCATTTCGGCGATACCACATGCGCGCTCCTGCGATACCCTGTGCTTTTCCCATTCCTGCGCTTTCCGATTCCCTATATCGATCTCTTGGCTGACAATAGAATGTACACCATCATCAAGCGTCGTTGACTACGTTTTTATCTTCAAAACATCAAGAACGCATGCAGCAATACGATGACCTGCATTGCCATCACGCTTAAAACATTGCTGTTCTGCCAAAGCTCTTCGCTGCTCCTTGTCAAGGTCAGGATGATCCAGATACTGGTTGATGGCGTCAACCATCACCTGCTCGTCATACGCGACCTTGAATGCTCCGCTATCCATCAGATTCCGGAAGTGGTCATAATCAAACACCCGTCGAGCGCTTTTGATGTAGGGCGTATCAGGTTTGTCCCCAAAACAGACATTGACGACCGGAGTTCCCACTGCGCAGGCATCGATGGTGATTGTCGAAGAGAAATTCACGACCACATCGCTGTATTTCAAAATGCAGCACAGGTCAAGCATATCGTTCTCATCAGGATTCCAGGAATCAACAAACGCGCCTGCAGCCGCCTGAGGCTTCTGCGCAGGATCGGTGACGATGATATCCTTCCTTCCACGGAACGGGACAAAGGTGCCAGGATCTGAACGCGGATGAGGACGGATCACCAATTGGAACGGGTGTCCCAGGCTCTGCTGTTCTGCCATCGCGGCAAGCCGTGACACCACGTGCTTTTGGAATTCCGTAGTCTCTCCTGCAGCGCCACAGCAGTAGGTCACGATCTTTTTCGTCGGATCGGCGCCGATTTTTTTCAAGAACGCATCACGGGTCGGCATGTGCGCAGGATGCCTGAAGTAAATATCAAATTGAGGGGCGCCTGCAACAACAATGCGGTCTTTCGGGAAATCATGGATCGTCAACAATTCCTTCTGCATTGTGTCATTCCACACAATCATCGTGTCAGGGAAGTACGGTAAATCACCCTTTGAGGTGAGATTATCCCAGCTCAGGACGTTCCCGATGATCGGAATCCTCTTTTTCCGCGCATATTCTGCGATATAATACTCATCCTGATTCATCGCATTGGTTGAAAAAACCGCATCAGGCGAGTACTTTGCAAACAGGTCTTGATACCATTTCTTCGGCACCACCAGCCAGTCAGCCCAACGGACCAATGCTTTCCAACCAGGGACGCGTTGGAGATAGAACAGGAATCGATACAAACGATAACGTACGGGAATGAGCAATTTGAGTTGGTCATGCTTCAAACGATAGGTGTTCGTATTGATCCACGGGAATGCGATTCCCGGAAGTAAGGTGGTGATGTAGCGCAAAAAGAGAAATGCACGCTCGATTTTCCGGTGCGGGGGATATCCTTCGACAATGACGTTTTCCGAAGCGAAGTCCTTTGCAAAGGCAGAAACGAGTTTCTGGGGAACAAGCAGCACAATCCGAATCGGGTTCCGGCGCAAATCCTTAAAGACGTCAGTGCGCAGCATGTTTCTTGCGCTCGTTCCCAGACTTACAACCATGAAAAGAGTTTTCATGGTGTTGGCGATGCTTGGGTCTCTTTTATAAACATTTTGCATCATCAGTTCATGTGGAGAGAATGCCCGTCCTATGCGAGCGCATACTTTGCAAAATACGCGAAGCGAGGCTCTGCAAGCACGAGCTTGAGCATGAATCGCGAAGGGTATTCGCGAGGATACCGGTACAAGATCTCTTGCACCTGGGGGTTGTTCATCCACCGGATGAGTCTCGCATAATCCTTATCTGAAAATTTGTTGAGCATGGCGCGCAGCTTGTTGTGGATCCAGAGTTCTTTGCGAAGCTTGTTCACATTCTTTGAATAACTCGTTCCTGACTCGAGGCTTTCTGCAAGGATCTTGCTCGAGAGCATGCCGGTGATGATGCCGCCACCGGTTGTATCCTTGACAAGTCCTGCTGCGTCACCGACCAAATACGTGTTTCCTCGTTCGATCATGCTCTTGTGGTTATAGATAGGAATCGGGGCTCCTTGGCGGTCAATTATTTCGCCGCCGACCATCTTCATCAACCGCTGGAAGCACTGCGCGCAATTCTTGTCATTCGTGACCGCGACGCCCACCCGCGACAAGCTCTCATTCTCAGGAACGCTCCACGCGAAGAAGCCTGGCGCGATGTCGCCGAACCACGTCGTGAAAACCTGGGGATTGAAGGATGCCTTGATCGTCGCCTGCATGCCGACCCAGAATTGATTCTTGTTGCCGATGCCTGTTGTTTGGGCAACTTTGCTCAATGGGCCGTCAGCACCGATGAGGATATCAGCATCTCGTTTGATCGTTTGTCCGTTCACTCGGAAGATGAGTGTGTTTCCCTCGCGGTTGATGTAGCGATGATTGAGCTCGATTGCGGCTCCTGCATCGCGTGCCTTGTCAGCGACATAATTATCGAACTTGATCCGACAGATGACATACTCGTGCAATGGAATTCTCGTTTTCTCGTTTCCTGGGCCGATGACGTCAACAGCCTCGAGCTCGTTGATGACGTACTCCTTGTCGTATTCGATGACGTCAAATAATGCCTTGGTGACGATGCCCGTACACGCCACTGGTTTGCCGATCTCCGCATGATCCTCGTAGATCGTCACATCATGGCCTGCTTTTGCGAGAAGATACCCTGCATAGCTTCCTGACGGTCCAGCACCGATGATACTCACGCGCGTCACACTGCATGCCAACGTGAGAAATTATATATAACTTGTGAACACGTTCACAAGTTCATCGACAATCAACTGATTGTCGTGTGTGCTCGCCAACGAAGGTGGCGACACTTCTGCAACTCTGTTGCCGAGATCTTATGAATGCTCAATTCTGATAACTTTACTACTTGCAAATAGTAATAAATCGCAAGTTTTAAAAAGAGGCAGTAACTCCACCACATCAGACGTTTATTGGGGGTATTTATGAGCAATCCTGTGTACAACAAAGCAACCACATCTTATTTCTCTGGGCTCTATCATCGATTCAAAGATACTTTTCGTACGATTGCAACTGCAGGAGTTATCGCTGCTGCAGCGCTGACTGGTTGTGCAAACCCACGTGGCCAAGACCCATTACGCTTCATTGCAGAAGTAGAAACATTAAGCGCAAAAAACATCAATCGTTTTGGTACAAATGAAAAACTCCTTCTCGGTAATGATACTGGTGTGTATGTTCAAGGTCAGCAATCCCAGCAAGAACAAAAGTTTGATAATGGTGATCTTGAAGGAGCGATCAGCCGCGCTGGTGGCGGAATTTACAATTATTCTGCTTTGGGAAAAGGCCAATTGTATTTGGATGTTGCAGCAATTCCTGAAACAAGAAAATTCAAATTCAAGCCCGACCAAGGAACAAACTTTGAATTTGGCAACAGTGCAATCAATACTGTTGGCAAGCTTGGTTATGTCAAGAATGGAACATTCGATAGCCAATCAGTCTTTGACCCGAGCTTGACTAAAATTCTCTTGACGTTTTCGCAAGGTACTGGTGACATGACCGGCGATATTGATGGAAAGTATACGTCTAATCGCTGGACACTTGAAGGCCGTTATCGCATTGGTCCTGATTTTTTTGTCGACGGTGGTTTTGCTGCAAAGCGCGAACATCTTGGCGATGACTGGACGAGTAGCGAACGATCTGCTGAGTTGGGTATTGTTTATGATGGCATGGATTTCCTTAGCAAACCTGCATTTATCGCGATCAAAGGAACACATCGCTCACTAGAGTCTCGTATGAATAACACAGAAAGCTCGAGTAGACATCCTGGTTTATCACTAACTATGGGTTGGAAGCCAAGCGAAACTATTGAGTTCAGTATTACTGGTGGAAACGAACAAAACGATGGAGACAGTGATGGCCTTGATCGTTATGTCTTTGGAAGCATTCAACTCAACCTTGACAATCACCAGAAAAAATAAGAAGCATTGCCGACGCGGTCGGCGAACCTTGCAAAGCACTGCTTTGCAAAGCTTTAAAAATAGCCACTCGTTAGTGGTATAAATATACAATTAATACAGGGGGTATCAACCATGCAACACAAGAACACCTTGGGAAAAATGATTCGAACTGGCGCAACATATCTTTCACTCTCCGCAGCAGGTCTCTTGGGCCTCTTGGACGCAAGCTGCACGCCTCGCCATGCACGCTCGGGAGCAGTCGCGGTTGCACCTGTTTCATCGCTTGATGACGCTGTTAAGACTGCAACCATGTTTGATGAAGACCATAAGAAAGACCTTCAATTAAGTCATGACGAATTTTCAACTGCAGCACGACTTTACCAAGCACTTGACAAAGCTGTCGTAGGTTACGATGGCAAAGATAAG
>CAYYLN010000013.1:7876-16037 GCA_964472615.1 uncultured Methanosarcinales archaeon | reverse complement strand
GAGGGCCGTTCTGATCGCCGCGTGTGGAGCATCGAGCCGCCGATTCCGTTGAAGATGCGCATCTACAAGTGCGAGAAGAACTTCGATCTCGATATCCTGCGGGAGATGATGGAGGCGAAAGAGGCGTATGGCTTGGTGGTCATCGATTCGCGCGACGCCATCATCGCATTGCTCAAAGGCAAGACCATCATCCCGTTGATGAAGACCCATTCGCACGTGCCTGGGAAATTCAAGGCAGGCGGCCAGTCTGCGGTGCGTTTCCAGCGCAACCGCGAGATCGCGGTCAAGGACCATTTCGGCAAGGTCGCGGAAGTGATGAAGGACCAGTTCTTCATGATGGAGGGCCTGAAGGGCATCATCGTCGGCGGCCCTGGCCCGACCAAGTATGAGTTTGTGGACAGCGGCCTCATCACGAATGATCTCAAGAAGAAGATTCTTGGCATCAAGGACCTGAGCTACACTGAGGAATTCGGATTGGAGGAATTGCTCGAGAAATCGGGCGATATCCTCGCGCAGGAAGAGGTCGCTGATGAGAAAAAGACCGTCAGCCGTTTCCTCGAGCTTCTGGCGACCAAGCCCAATATCGTCGCCTATGGCGAGGCAGAGGTCAAGCGCGTGCTTGAGATGGGAACCGTGGACCTGCTGCTGCTCTCCGAAGCATTGCCGGATGAGAAGATCGATGAGTTCGAGCAGATCGCGAAAAGATACAACACCACGGTCAAGATCATTTCCATCGAGACCCGGGAAGGCGCGCAATTGAAGGAACTGGGCAAGTATGGTGCAATCCTGCGCTACGAGGTCGGGTATTAAACAAGCGCCTTTAACAGGTTTTCTTCTTTAATGTGCGGTATCAGCACAATATTTATCAAGCGCAAAGACGAAATTCGGTCTATGGATCTTGTTCGCGAAGCATGTAATCAATTGTATCCTGAAAAGCCGTATGTGTATTCTGCAACAGTGCACTATTCTGGCAAGTTCAAGGGCTACAATGCGCGCATCAGCCTGAACAGGTTTCAAAAGCACATCACGCTCAGTCTGAGCAAGCAGTGGCGCACCGTCAGCAGAGACATCCAGATTGGCTTGGTGCAGCATCTGCTCTGTCGCTTGTTCAAGGACAAGCGTCAGACCATGCAGATGGATTTGTACGCGTACTTCATGAAGCATGTGCCGCGCACGGTTGCCAAGACAAAGTCGCATCCCGTCCTTGAGGGCAGCTTTCGTCGCATCAACGACCAATTTTTTGGCGGCCTGATGGACCAGCCGAATCTCGTGCTCGGCAAAGGCGTCACCAAGCTCGGGCAGTATGACCTAGGAACAGATACGGTGAGCATCAGCACAACCCTCATCAATCATCCCGCGCTGATGGATTATGTCATGTATCACGAGCTGTTGCACAAGAAGCACCAGTTCTCGGGCAAGGGCGGCAGTCATCGTTATCACACGCATGCCTTCCGCCAGGATGAACAGAAGTTCCCGGATGCACAACGGTTGGAGAAAGAATTGTCGCGTCTGGTCTCGTCGCAGAAACGGCGTTCTTTTTGGGGCTTTTTCTGAGCATGAACGCTGCGCTTTATGATCAGCCAGACTTTCTTTACCACATCTGAGAATTTGTCAACGAAAACTTAATAAATAGCCCTTCTGGTCGCTCAGTCGATGTCAACAAAGATTGTGGGTGCGACATCCATTAAGGAAGGCAGTTTCATCCTCATAGACGGTGTTGCGTGCAAGGTGGTAAATGCGGAAACAAGCAAGTCCGGCAAGCACGGGCACGCCAAGGTCCGCATCGTCGCCATCGGCTTGTTGGATGACAAGAAGCGTGAGATGGTCATGCCAGGCCACGACAATGTCGAGGTGCCGATTATCGACAAGCGCACGGCACAGGTGCTGAGCATCGTTGGCGACAAGGCGAATGTCATGGACACCGAGACCTATGAGACGTTTGACATGGCAGTCCCTGCAGACATGAAGGCCCAAATCATTGAGGGATGCCAAGTATTATATTGGGTTGTGATGGGAGAGAAAGTCATGAAACAAGTCAAGAGTGGAAGTGAGCAATAATGGTGAAGTTCCCAGAAGCTGATGCGCGGATGTTCCGCAACAAGTTTGTCTGCAGGAGATGCAAGTCAGTCATCTGCGCTCCAAGCCGTAAGATCGCTGAAGGCAACATCAAGTGCCGCAAGTGCCAGAACAAGCAGTTCAAGCCCAAGAGAAAGAAGTGATTGCGGTCTTCTCGTGATTTTGTTTACTCGGAAACTATATATACGAGTACGTCGCCTGCTCCGTGCATGGATTTCCAATACGTCTTATTGGTTCTTTTCATCATCCTGATGATAGTCTTCATCTGGTTTGAGCGCAGGAACATCCAGGTACAGGGCATCATTCCATTATTGTATTTTGTCATGTGGCGCACCCAGCGCGGGCTCGGATTCATGGACTGGCTTGCGCGCAAGATGCCGCGATTCTGGACATGGTTCTTCGGGTTCGGCATCATTGTCTGCTTCGGTGGCATGGCCCTGATCAGTTATGAGCTCATCAGGAACACGGTCAATCTCTTCCTCATTCCGGGTGCAGCAGCAGGCATCCAGCCCGTGCTGCCCTTTCAGGCAAAGGGTGTCTTTTTTGTTCCGTTTGTGTATTGGATCCTGAGCATTTTTCTCATCGCAGTGGTGCATGAGTTCTGTCATGGCATCGCTGCGCGCGTCCACAAGATGCCGGTTAAGAGCGCAGGCCTTGCATTCCTCGGCATTGTGCTTCCAATCGTCCCTGCTGCTTTTGTTGAACCTGATGAGAAGCAGCTGCAAAAACAGAGTCCGTTCAAGCAATGGAGTGTCTTTGCTGCAGGGCCGTTCGCGAATCTGGTCATGGCAGGACTCGTACTGTTGCTCGTCATGTTTGTCGCAAACCCATTGGCAGAAGCCATGCTCCTTCCTGGCGGCGTGCGTATCACTGACGTTGAACCAAACAGCCCTGCGGCGCTTACTGGGCTGCAGAAGGATGAGGTCATCATTGGTGTTGATGGTATTCCGACGCCGTTCCTGGAGAATCTTACCGCGCTCCTCAAGCAGAAAAAGCCAGGCGACGCGATGACCCTGCAGACAGATGGCACAATGCATACGCTGATTCTTGCCGCGAATCCGAAGAACGCGTCAGCAGCGTATCTGGGCCTGTTCTCCCGGCAGCATGCGGAGATCAAGGGCGAGTTCAAGGCAAAGTACGGCACGTGGTCCGTGCCGCTGATCTTGTGGAGTTTTGGCCTGCTGTATTGGCTCTTCCTCCTCAGCATGGGCATCGGGCTCTTTAACCTCTTGCCGATCGGTCCAATCGATGGCGGCAGGATGCTGCAATTGGTGATGCAAAAGATTTTTAAGGAACAAGCAGGTTTCCGCGCATGGAAGTTCATCAGCATGATATTTTTGTTTTTGGTGATCACGAATGTCGTTGCGGGTTTTCTGGGCTAACATCATTGGATGTGTTCTTCTTGCAGTGCTGATGGTGGGCTGTCAGAAGTCGCCCACCGGGGCAGTCACGGGCGGTATTATCAATCAAGCACTTGAGCCTGGCCCTCGAGATATTGTGGTCAATAGTTCGCCGCTTCCTTCGCAGCCGGCTGCACCGCCTGTTCCGGTCTGGATTCCCGAGAACGTTCTGCCGCAACCTGAACCGCAGGCGATCGTCATACCGGAGAACAAACCTGCTGCTGACCCTGTTCAGGCATGTGTCGACAAATGCATTTCCTCATGCACGAGCTCAGCATCGCGCGCCTGCAGTCAATCAACGGGTACGGTGTGCAAGCAGAATTGCGGTGCAATCATTGACCCCTCTGCATGCTCAACCGCATGTTCGTTGCGCGATGCCCGCATCTGCGAGCCGAAGTTCATTGAGTTCTGCACGTCCAAGTGTGACGGCAGGTGTCACTGATTTATTTCTTGCCTTCAAAGTATTTTTTGACACGTTCGCTGCCTTGCGGTTTGGCGTTCGGGCCAAGGGCATAGTATTTCTTTTCCACGACCGATCCCCAGGAGAACTCGCCGTGCTCTTGTTTGATCTCTTTCACGACAAACTCGCCAAGCGCCACGCCTTTGCGGAGATGATAATACACGTTTTCGCGCGTGCAGCCCGGGAAAATGGTGTTATGGATCTTGGCGAGCTCGTATCCGTACGCTTCGCCCTTGACCGCCAAGATTTCAATCATGTTTTGTCGAATTTCAGACTTCGTTGGTCTTCCTCGTGGCATGCGGAAAATTTTCGGCATGTGAGTATAAATATTTTTCCATATGCAGAAGAAAGCTTAATATACTCCACACCATCCTAAAAAACCATGGTCAACTGGATAAAACTCTTGTACGTCCTTGTCATCGCAGTGCTCTATGTGCCGATGGTGTTCCTCGGCGCGAACGTGTTTTTCCCAGAGTTCACCGGCACCGAAAGCTACTTCCGCGGCACTGAGGAGTGCTATCCGCGGTATCCGATCAGCGAGAAGCTCGCTCCTGCAGAACAGCAGCAGCTTGCCGATGAACAGCAGGCGAAGGCCAACGAATGCCTTGCCCGGATGCGCGTGGAAGAGCAGAAGTGGAATGCGGAACGCAATGTGTACAACGGGTGGAAGTATGCCGCGATCACTGCCTTTAATCTCGTCATCTTGATCGTCGCGTTGTTCTTGCCGTGGCAGGACGCGGTGTTGATGGGTTTGTTCTTTGGCACAGTCGTGACTGCCTTTGCAGCGACCGTGAGTTATTGGGAGTACGCGCGGACCAAGCTCGGCTTTGGTTTGATGCTCACGACATTCTTTGTCGTACTGTATATTGTGAACAAGCGCGCGCAAAAGCTCATCCAAGAGAAATTCAAGAAGAAGAAATGAGAGTGTTCTTTCAATTGTACAAGCGGTATGCCCAGCTTGCTGCAGCAGAAGCGCTGGCAGTCACGAAAGGACAGCGCATCGCGCTGCTTGGTGATGAGATTTTCGTTGTCGATATTCCCCACGCTGCATTTTCTCAGCTCGGCCTCGCACATGCCGCGTACGAGTTCTTATTCCGCTGCACGCCCAAGCAATTATCCCAGGCCATCGCGCGATGCGACTGGAAAAAGCATTACCGCATCAGTTTCAAAATCACGGCACACCATGCTTCTTCAGACAGTGAGCGCACCATTGCAAAACAAGTCGCGGCCCTGCTCAAGAAAGTGCGCGCAGACATGCGCAACCCCCGATCCTGGTTCCATTTCTTCTTTCTCGACAACGAAGTTGTCGATGATGCTCGGAAACCAGTAGGTTTCCGACACATCAATGGCCAAGTCATCGCAGGAAAGCTGCTCTGGCAGAATACTGAGGATTTTGAGGCCAGGAAGGTGCATCGCTGGCCTGCACCACACCCGACCGGCACGCATCCTCAACTTGCGCGGGCAATGGTCAACCTGACCGGCATCGAGCGCGGCGAGCTCGTTGATCCGTTCTGCGGCGCAGGCGGAACACTGATCGAAGCAGGCTTGATGGGTCTCAAGCCCATCGGCTATGACATCGAGCCCAAACTGCTCGCGAAAGCCGCCAAAAACCTGCACGGATTTGGGATCAAGAGCTTCAAACTCACGGTCAAGGACGCACGCACGCTCTCCGGCGAGATCCCCTATCTCGTCGCAGACCTGCCGTACGGCAGGAACACGCCAAAAAAAGGCCTTGAAGAACTCTACGCGCAGTTCCTCGCACAACTCAAGCTCGTCCTGACAAAGCGTGCAGTCCTCGGCTTCCCAGACACGATCAATCATACACTATTACTCAAAAAGTCAGGATTCAAGATCATCGATGAGTTCTCATGGTACATCAACCGAAGGCTGAACAAGAAAATTGTCATAATAGAAAACCCTCCAAGAAGGTAGGGATTTTCATAGGAAGTTGTTCCAGTACGTGTCGGTGTATTCGGTTGCGGTGAATTTGACAAGTGGTTTGTAGATGTTTGGGGTCTTTTCTTCGAGTCCTGCGGCATCTACCTTGCTTAATACATCGAGATATGTTGGGCGGCTTTTCTTGCGGATTATTGCAGGAGGGTAATGTGCATGAAGAAGTATTGCGTTCATTAACATTCTGCCAGTTCTTCCGTTGCCGTCAAAGAAGGGGTGTATTTTCTCGAATTTGTGATGGAAAACGCTTGCGAGAACGAAAGGGTGCAAGGTCTGCTTGTGGTCATCATACCATTTGAGCAATAAGTCCATATCTGTTTTGACGTAGGGTGTGGGTGTTGCTTTGAAACGCGCGTGAATGACGCGAACGTCACCGGTACGATAACCGGTTCTGGGGTCGATATTTTGCATCAATTCCTGATGAAGGTGAATAATGGCGTCGTGTGTAAGCTTGCACGGATTTTCAAATAGTCTGAAAAAGACGCGTTCGGTATTCTGAACGTCGTAGACTTCGCGCAATGTTCTGTTTTTTGGCGTGATTTGCTCAGTCAGAAGCTTGGCTGCCTCCTTGAGCGTGATGGTATTGCCTTCGATAGATGTTGTATTGAACGCGAATTCGATTGCGTAATTCTTGAGCTGTTCTTCGCGTGTTCGTGGATCACGTTTTTGGACGACTTTCTGCCAGTGCAAGTGGCAGGCTTCGACGTGTTCAAGAATGTCCTTGGGCAAATACGGTGTTTGCTTGAGCTTTAACTTCCTTGCCTGCGCGAGAAATGTGTTTGATTCGAGAAATTTCGTGATGGTTTTATATGCTGCTCTGACTGTTTTTGCGGGAAGCTTGTCGAGGGCTTTTCGGGCTTCCTCAAGCGTGCTTCCGAGATAAGCAACATCTTTCGCCAGTATTTTATTGCCCTTGCGCTTCGAGACACGAAGGTAATAATACTCCTTTGTACCTGCTTTTTTCTTGTAAACATACGCCATTGCCGTTGGAAAGGAGCGTAAGTATATAAACCTTACCCTCTACATTAAGAAATTAATTTGTAGAGGGCAATACGAATAACGTGTGTTATTTTGTCACTACTAAGTAGCACTTAAAACGAAAGCTTTATTCGTGTCTTCAAAAGCGTTTTTATCTGAGACGCAGTTCTACCGCCTCAGCTTTTTCTCCATTTCAGCGATCTTGAGCGTGGTCCTGATGACTGCGTCTGGGCTCAAGGAAATGCTATCAATGCCGCACTGCACGAGGAATTGCGCAAAGTCAGAGTGCGTGCTGGGAGCGTCTCCGCAGATGCCGATCTTGCGTTTCTTGGCTTTGGCGGTCCTGATAACGTATTCCACCAGTCGCTTCACTGCTTCATTGCGCTCGTCAAAGAGGTCAGCAACGATTTCGCTGTCGCGATCAAGGCCAAGCGTCAATTGCGTCAGGTCATTTGAGCCGATGCTGAAGCCGTCGAAGACCGTGCTGAACTCGTCTGCAAGGACGACATTGCTCGGGATCTCGCACATCACGTACACCTGCAGGTCATTGACTCCTTGCTTGAGCCCGTTCTTGCGCATCTCTTCGATGACCTTCTTGCCTTCATCGACTGTCCTGCAGAATGGGATCATGACCTTGAGGTTCGTGAGCCCGAATTCATCACGGACTTTCTTGATCGCTTTGCACTCTAAAGCAAATGCATCCCGGTACCCTGGCCGATAATACCTACTGGCTCCGCGCCAGCCGATCATGGGATTGTCTTCCTTGGGCTCAAACATCGTCCCGCCGATCAAACCCGCATATTCATTGGTCTTGAAGTCGCTCATGCGCACGATGACATCGTGCGGGTAGAATGCTGCAGCGATCATGGAAACGCCTTGCGCGAGTTTGTCCACGAAAAAATCGAACTTGCTGGTATATCCGTGTGCAAATTGCTCGATCTGTTTCTTGACGTGTTCGTCCTTGCACTCCTTGAATTTCCACAATGCCAGGGGATGGATCTTGATGTATTCGTTGATGATGAATTCTTCGCGCGCAAGCCCGACGCCTTGGTTGGGGATGAAACTTAACTCAAAGGCTTCTTCAGGATTGCCGATGTTCATCATGATTTTGGTCTTGGTTTTGGGGATTTCCTTGAGGTTGAGTTTTTCGATCGCGAATTTCAGTAGGCCTTCATAGACCGTGCCTTCCTCTCCTTCTGCGCAGCTGACCGTGACCTTTTGTCCGGGCTTGACCTTCTCGGTCGCGTCAAGCGTGCCGACAACGCAGGGAATGCCGCGCTCCATGCTTACTATT